>NZ_JBFUBU010000333.1:0-349 GCF_056405595.1 Polaromonas sp. P1_G1 | reverse complement strand
CCCTTTTGCTACGCCGGCCTCGTACAGTAGCCAAGGGCGATTTATGCTGTTTGGTGTGAGTAAGCAAACAACGTCAGACGCCGCCTCAAGTTTTTTCATGATCGCTGGATACCACTCGATCCCATACTCCATGCCTTGATTGCCTTTTCTGTCAGATGAGCGAAAAGATTTGAGTACACCTGCGCTTACGCTCGATAGTAGCTTGCTGAATGCCTCTGCAATCTCGGCATCGCGTGTATCGTGACTAATAAAAACCATTGGAGTACGAGGCTTTCTAGCTTCGTCTTTGTCGCTTGGCTTGGGATTGCTATCAATTTCACTCACAAATGTCTCCAAAAAAATCTATTGC
>NZ_JBFUBU010000332.1:0-349 GCF_056405595.1 Polaromonas sp. P1_G1 | reverse complement strand
CCGATAGACGCCGATAACTCTTCCGGCTCGTTTGCAGCCGCTTGTAACGATTGGCGCATTGGTGACGCAGATTCCATGTCGGCACGGGACATTAACGATCCCACCTCTGATGCCGGATATACGACTGCAGGCGCTTCCCTCGCCAAAACATCGGTCAGTTTCTTGCGYTTGYGGGGGAGTCCATATAAGGGGTTAGGCGCCTGCGCGCGGTACCGACCAGGCATTGGCACCGGCCGATCGAGTTGGCTAGTGAACGGCTTTGCAGGCACCAAGGTGCATTGCGTGCCCATAGGTTGCGCTGCTAAAGCCAGGATTCCCCGCAATGTACTCGGCCCTCAGTGATTCGTAC
>NZ_JBFUBU010000331.1:0-350 GCF_056405595.1 Polaromonas sp. P1_G1 | reverse complement strand
ACTCACTTTTCTTTGCTTCGCCAAAGAAAAGTAAGCAAAAGAAAGGCGACCCGCAGTCTGGGTCCCTACGCTTCGCTTCGGGCAACCTGCGGTGCTCGAGCCAAGCGGGGTCTGGCTAAACTCGCCTTCGGCTCAGACAACGCCAGCCCTGATCCGCTTGTCTCTGCGCTCCTCGGCCCAGCCAGGACGGGGCAATCGGGAGCGGGGACAAAAYACAAAGAACAAACCAAGACAAACAAGGACTCGCCRWGGCGAGTCCTTGTTTCTTCAAGTATTTGGTATTTGKATTTGGTATTCCTTCCCCACCCCTTGTGGATGCGCCGAGGAGCGCAGGGCGAGGAGCGCAGGGC
>NZ_JBFUBU010000330.1:0-351 GCF_056405595.1 Polaromonas sp. P1_G1 | reverse complement strand
GTGCAGCAGTAACTGGTTGATGGCATGTACTGCGGTTTGGGTCTGGTGCAGTTGGTCCACACGCACGCCGCGGGGCAGGACCTGTGACTTGGTGTCCAGTTGAAATACTTCGCTCAAGCGGCGCCCCAGCGCCTGCTGTTCGGTATGCCCGGTCAAAAACTGGGCGGCCTCGTTGAGGCTGTCAATGTGCCCATGCAAGTCGGTGGTGATGACACCATCGGCAATCGACGACAGGGTGACCACGGCGCGTTCTTTTTCTTCCAGCAGGGCTTCCTGTGCCAGCTTGCGCTCGGTGATGTCCACCAGCGCACCAATGCTGCCGCCCACACTGCCATCCGTCAGGGTGAAGGG
>NZ_JBFUBU010000329.1:0-351 GCF_056405595.1 Polaromonas sp. P1_G1 | reverse complement strand
AGGGTGGAATGCCTTCGAGGTTGAATTCACCCAGCATCTTGTTCACGGCGGCGATTTCGCGCTCACCCTGGAACACCTTGATCGTCACGGCCGGTTGGTTGTCTTCGGCAGTAGAGAAGGTTTGTGCAAACTTGGTGGGGATGGTCGTGTTCTTGGTGATCATCTTGGTCATCACGCCGCCCAGGGTTTCAATACCCAGAGACAGAGGCGTCACGTCCAACAGCAGCACGTCCTTGCGGTCGCCCGACAGCACCTGGCCCTGGATCGCAGCGCCCACGGCCACGGCTTCGTCAGGGTTCACGTCCTTGCGGGGTTCCTTGCCAAACAGTTCCTTGACCTTCTCTTGCACCT
>NZ_JBFUBU010000328.1:0-351 GCF_056405595.1 Polaromonas sp. P1_G1 | reverse complement strand
GGCCAGGATGGCGCGGTCTACCCGCAGGTGCTTCATGAAGGCCGCATTGGGCGCCATGGGGTGGTTCACCCGCAGCAGGTGCCAGGCCGTCCAGGCGATGGCCGACAAGAACGACAGCACCGAGGCCCAGGCCGCGCTCGTCACGCCCAAGCGCGGCAGGCCCAGCCAACCTTGGATGAGTGCGGGCGTGACCACCAGCCCCACCACGGTGGAAATGATCAGGGTCTTGAGCGGGGTTTTGGTGTCGCCCACGCCGCGCAGCATGGAAGTGATGAGCAGAAAGATGAAGATGCCGGGCGCGGCCACCATGCTGATGCGCGCATAGGCAATGGCACCGGGCAGGATGTCGGC
>NZ_JBFUBU010000327.1:0-351 GCF_056405595.1 Polaromonas sp. P1_G1 | reverse complement strand
GTGCGTGTTCCGCCACATAGGTCGCAGCACCACCGTACTCACCACCAAGCGCCAGACCCTGCAGCAGACGCAGGGCAATCAGGATGACGGGAGCGGCCACGCCAATCGAGGCGTAGTTGGGCAAGATACCCACGATGAAGGTGGACAAGCCCATGATCAGGATGGTCACCAGGAAGGTGTACTTGCGACCAATCATGTCGCCCAAGCGGCCGAAGAAAATGGCACCGAAGGGGCGCACGATGAAGCCGGCAGCAAACGCCAACAGCGCAAAAATGAAGGCAGAGCCTTCATCCAGACCACTGAAAAACTGCTTGGCGATGATGGCTGCCAAAGAACCGTAGAGGTAGAAGT
>NZ_JBFUBU010000326.1:0-352 GCF_056405595.1 Polaromonas sp. P1_G1 | reverse complement strand
CGTCGAATCCATCCGCATCGGCCAGCCGCTGCCGTTCCCCTTGATGGACAAGAACGGCGTTTTGCTGGCCAAAAAGGCCTTTGTGGTGGCCACGCGCCAGGACCTGGACGAAATCTCCCAGCGCGGCGGCGGCCTGTACATCGACGTGGCCGACTCCGAAGCCCACCACCGTGCCTATGTGGAACGCCTGCACGGCCTGGTGCGCGAGGACAAAACCCTGGGCCAGATCGCCGGCACACAGATCACCAACGACACCACGGCCGCCGAACGCGCCGCAGCGGATGACCGCATGGACTGGCTGGACCTGCAGGAGGTGGCCAACTCGCTGCTGCGCGAGACCCAGCCCGCCATG
>NZ_JBFUBU010000325.1:0-352 GCF_056405595.1 Polaromonas sp. P1_G1 | reverse complement strand
GCACACCAGGGTGCTGGAGCTGGCAAACAGGCTGGCTACCGAGGTCCACAGGCCGCTGCGGGATTCGACCACGCCGTCGGCACTCATTTGCGCCCCTTCAGTTCGGCCCGGATCTCGGCCACCGACTGCGGCACGGTTTCCATCTTCACCACGTCGTAGCCCGAGTCCAAGATTTCGGCGGCGATGGCTTTGTCGTCCAGTGTCTGGCCCTCTTTGGCTTCGATGGCCACGGTCTTCTTCTTGAGGTCGACAAACACCTCCTTGGTCGCCCCCATTTTGGAGATGCGCTTTTCGATGCCCTGGGCGCAGAACGCGCAGACCATGCCGTTGACGGTGACCTTCACGCTGGTGG
>NZ_JBFUBU010000324.1:0-353 GCF_056405595.1 Polaromonas sp. P1_G1 | reverse complement strand
ACGCCGCCCTGCGCCACAAAACGCTGGTTGAACCAGGTCTCGGAGTCCACGCCCGGGGCGTAGTCGGTCACCAGCGTCACCACCTTGCGGATGTCGTTTTTGATGGCCCAGTCCGCCAGAATGGTGACCACCTGCGGCACCGTAAAACTGCTGCGCACGATGTAGGGCGAGGCCTCGGTAATGCTGGAGGTGGCCGCAGCCATCACCACCATGGGCGTTTTGGACTGGGTGGCAATGGTGGCGCTCGCCATGGCCAGCGGCGTGAGGCCAAAACCGGCCAGCACGTTCACCTTGTCGTTCACCACCAGCTCCTGCGCCAGGCGCTTGCTCACGTCGGCCACGCCGGTATCGTC
>NZ_JBFUBU010000323.1:0-353 GCF_056405595.1 Polaromonas sp. P1_G1 | reverse complement strand
GGCCATACAGGCCCCAACCATTTTCCCGGCGCCGGTCTATGTAGGGGCTGACCCACTGCGTCGGGTAGTAGTCGTAGGCCTCCTGGTATTCGGCCGCCAGCGCAGGGTTGGCGCGGATGGCGTCGTGCGCCGTGCACACCTGCTCCACCAAACCGTTGCGGCTGGCACCCTGCAATACGTACACCTTCCAGGGTTGGCAATTGGTGCCACTGGGGGCGCGGCTGGCCACTTCCAAAATGGCCTCGATGTCCACGCGTGCCACGGTCTGCGGGGTAAAGGCCCGCGCCGACATGCGCGAAGTAATGGCGTGGTCCACCACGGAAGCGGTCATACAAGGGTCTCCAGTACTTTTT
>NZ_JBFUBU010000322.1:0-353 GCF_056405595.1 Polaromonas sp. P1_G1 | reverse complement strand
GCCCATGGCCAAGTGGACTTCGGGCGTGAAAGTCATTGAGCAACCGCAAAACGCCGATGAAGCCTGGATTGTGGACACCGTGCGCAAGTTTGCCGACAAAGCCGGCATTGGTATGCCTGAAGTTGGCATCTTTGACGGCGCACCCAATGCCTTCGCCACCGGTGCATTCAAAAACTCGGCCTTGGTGGCCGTGAGCACTGGTCTGCTGCAAGGCATGACCCGCGAAGAGATCGAGGCCGTGATCGGCCATGAGGTGGCCCACATCGCCAATGGCGACATGGTCACCATGACGCTGATCCAGGGCGTGATGAATACCTTTGTGGTGTTCCTGAGCCGCGTGATCGGCTACGCGG
>NZ_JBFUBU010000321.1:0-354 GCF_056405595.1 Polaromonas sp. P1_G1 | reverse complement strand
AGTGCACAGACGAACAAGACCCTTCGCATCCTCGGCACCCGGGGCGTACCTGCCGCGCATGGTGGCTTTGAAACCTTCGCTGAATACCTGTCGCTGTACTTGGTAGCCCAGGGCTGGCGCGTGGTCGTGTATTGCCAGGACGAAGGCACCGGGCCCGTGTTTGAAGACACCTGGCAAGGTGTGGAGCGCGTGCACATCCCAGTGAGCCAGGAAGGCCCCAAGGGCACCATTGTGTTTGACTGGCAAGCCACAGCCCACGCCGCCAAGCACCGCGACTTGTGCCTGACACTGGGCTACAACACTGCGGTGTTTTGCGCGCTGCTGCGGCTCAAGGGCATTCCCAACGTTATCAAC
>NZ_JBFUBU010000320.1:0-354 GCF_056405595.1 Polaromonas sp. P1_G1 | reverse complement strand
CAGTGGGGCCCTGCGGTCCGGCTGACGCGCCACACCACGTTGCCCACATCGTCGGCCACCAGCAGGGCACCGTGGGTGTCCAGTGCAACGCCCACCGGGCGCCCGCGCGCATGGCCGTCGTCGGTCAGAAAACCGGTCAACACGTCCTGGGGCGGGCCGGATGGCACGCCCTTGTCAAAGGGCACAAAAATTACCTTGTAGCCGCTGTGCGGGCGGCGGTTCCACGAGCCATGCTGGCCAATGAACATGCCCTGCGCAAACCCGGCGGACAACTGGTTGCCCTGGGCARACGCCAGCCCCAGCGACGCCGTGTGGGGGCCCAGCGCGTAGTCCGGCAGGCGGGCACTGGCCACC
>NZ_JBFUBU010000319.1:0-354 GCF_056405595.1 Polaromonas sp. P1_G1 | reverse complement strand
CACCAACGATGTGCCCGTCACCGTGGGCACCATTGCCAACCTCGCCCAGGTCGACAGCACCGCCGTCTCCATTGCCACCGCGGGCAAGTTCTCCGATGTCGACAGCACCGATGTGCTGACCTACAGCGCCTCGGGCCTGCCCACCGGTATCACGATCAATACCGCCACCGGCTTGATCACCGGTACCCTGGCCAACAACGCGTCGGCTTCTGGTCCCTACGCCATCGTGGTCACCGCCGATGACGGCCATGGCGGCTCCGTGACCCAGAGTTTCACGCTCACGGTTACCAACCCTGCGCCTATCGCCAACAATGACTCCGGCTCCGTGGCCGAGGACGCCACCCTGTCTGTCTC
>NZ_JBFUBU010000318.1:0-354 GCF_056405595.1 Polaromonas sp. P1_G1 | reverse complement strand
GCAGAGACCTTGCCATAGACGAGAAACTCACCGCGCAACGTTTGGATCTCGATACCGTGATCAAGGCTTCGCAGGCGGTATCCGGCGAAATTCGGATTGAGCGTTTGCTTGAAACGTTGATGTTGATATTGCTTAAAAGCGCCGGCGCACAAAAAGGAAGCCTGCTTTTACAAACTGGTGACGATTTACTGATTCAGGCAAAAGCGCAAGGCGACGCGATTCAAGTCTTGCAAGCCACACCGCCGCAGAACAGCGGAGACCTTAGTCTAATGGTGGTCAACTACGTCAGACATACGTGTGGATCTGTTGTATTGGCCGACGCATCCACCGACGATCGCTTCAACAGTGATCCTC
>NZ_JBFUBU010000317.1:0-354 GCF_056405595.1 Polaromonas sp. P1_G1 | reverse complement strand
GCCCAGAATGCGGAACAGGCCGTAGGCCGAAAGCACACCGCTGACGACCAACAAGACCGTTTTGGTGGCGCGCGCGCCGATCAAGGTGCCTGCGATGCTGCAAGCGAGGATGGCGCCAAAAATGTAGGTGGTTTTCATGGGGTGCGATGGTAAAGCATGGCGCTGCACACGCGCCTTCTCTAACTGCTTGCCAAGGCGCCAAGACCTGGTTCTGACAACCTGAAGCTCAGCCTCTCGATGACCTGCTGTGCCCCAAGCCCTTGGTAGAAAGCAATGCCTTTGGCATTGCTTGCCTTGACCGGCCAATCCATGCGACTGCAACCGTTATCCACGGCATAGCGCGCAACCCAAGAC
>NZ_JBFUBU010000316.1:0-354 GCF_056405595.1 Polaromonas sp. P1_G1 | reverse complement strand
GTGCTCGACTACGGCGGGGTCTCGCGCAAACTCGCTTCGCTCAGACAAGCGCGATCCCTGATCCGCCTACGTCTGCGCTCCTCGGCCCAGCCAGGACGGGGCAATCGGGAGCGGGGACGGAAATGGGAACAGAAGAAAAATACCAAAGAACAAACCAAGACAAACAAGGACTCGCCAAGGCGAGTCCTTGTGGTTTTCGGTATTAGGATTTTGTATTCCTCGTCCCCACCCCTTGTGGATGCGCCGAGGAGCGCAGGGCCAGACGGATCAGGGATCGCGTTGTTTGAGCGAAGCGAGTTTAGCGAGACCCCGTCTGGACTGAGCGAAGCGAGTTTAGCGAGACCCCGTCTGGAC
>NZ_JBFUBU010000315.1:0-355 GCF_056405595.1 Polaromonas sp. P1_G1 | reverse complement strand
GGCCCAGGGCACAGTTGATGAGGATCAGCACGCCAAACTGCGAGGGGTCCATACCAAACTTCTGTGCAATTGGCAAAAAGATGGGCGTGCAGATCAGCAACGTGGGGGCCATGTCCAGGAAGGTGCCTAGCAGGAACAGCACGACGTTGATCATCAGAAAGATCATCCACGGCGTTTGGGTGACACTGCTCATCAGATCGCCCGTGCGTTCGGGCACGGAGTACATCGCCAGGAAGTAGCCAAAGGCGTTGGAGATACCGATCAGAAACAGCACGACACCGGTGGTCTTGCAGGCCTTGGCGCAGGACTTGATGAAGTCCTCCCACGACAGCGAGCGGTACACAATGCCTGTGAT
>NZ_JBFUBU010000314.1:0-355 GCF_056405595.1 Polaromonas sp. P1_G1 | reverse complement strand
GCTCAGACAACGCCGGCCCTGATCCGCTTGTCTCTGCGCTCCTCGGCCCAGCCAGGACGGGGCAATCGGGAGCGGGGACAAAACACAAAGAACAAACCAAGACAAACAAGGACTCGCCAAGGCGAGTCCTTGTTTCTTCTGTATCGGTATTGGTATTCCTTCCCCACCCCTTGTGGATGCGCCGAGGAGCGCAGGTTCAGGCGGATCAGGGATCGCGTTGTTTGAGCCGAAGGCGAGTTTAGCGAGACCCCGCCTGAACCGAGCACGGATCGTTGCCCGCAGCGAAGCGAAGGGACGCGCGAGACCCCGCCTGAACCGAGCACCGCAGGTTGCCCGCAGCGAAGCGAAGGGACGC
>NZ_JBFUBU010000313.1:0-355 GCF_056405595.1 Polaromonas sp. P1_G1 | reverse complement strand
GGCGTGGATGTTTCAAAACCAGCTAGCCGCGAATTGAGAACAGCGTTGCTTCGCACTAACGTCAAGCTTTAAGGGTAGCGGACATTCTGGACTGGCACACCAGGCAAGTAGGATGGACAGCCGATATGCGGCGGAAGCAGTCATACCGTTCAGCTTGTCAACGCATCCCCTAGCGAAGGAATTTGCGTGGTTTGCAAGATTGTTATTTGTGATCCATCCACCCAAAGCGGAAAAATACCCATACAGATCAATCGTTTAGCAGACTGATGTAATGACGAACCCACTGCGGCCTGCCATGTTATTACGCGGTTCTGCGGGGTTTCACGGTTTGTTTATAGATGGCGCAGTAGGCAAT
>NZ_JBFUBU010000312.1:0-355 GCF_056405595.1 Polaromonas sp. P1_G1 | reverse complement strand
CTCCCTAACCGCGCACAAGGCCGAAGGCCTGACTATCGAGCGAAGAGCAGCGCTCGCTTGACTTCCTGAATAGCCTTTGTCACCTGGATGCCGCGGGGGCATGCGTCGGTGCAGTTGAACGTGGTGCGGCAACGCCACACGCCGTCCTTGTCGTTCAGGATGTCGAGACGCTCGGAAGCGGCCTCGTCACGGCTGTCGAAGATGAACCGGTGTGCGTTGACGATGGCAGCGGGACCGAAGTAGCTGCCGTCGCTCCAGTACACGGGGCACGACGTGGTGCAGCATGCGCAGAGAATGCACTTGGTGGTGTCGTCGAAACGAGCACGGTCGTGCTGGCTCTGGATGCGCTCACGCG
>NZ_JBFUBU010000311.1:0-355 GCF_056405595.1 Polaromonas sp. P1_G1 | reverse complement strand
GCGTCCAGCACCTTGGCCAGGGCGCCGGGTTCTTCTTCGTATTGCGCCAGCTTGCGCTCCAGCTCGACCCGGGAATGCTCCCGGGAGCTGAGCAGACGCAAAGCCCGGCCGGTCAGGGACAGCGCTGGCTTTGCTCCTGTATTCATAGCTGCTTGCACAATATCCACGGGGGCTAGAGACTGATTTACTCTATTTTCTCAGCTTTATCGGCCTTGTCCGCCTTTTTGGCCTTGGCCTTGACCTCAGACTCGGCCACGGGCAGCAAAGGGATGCCCAGGGATTCGCGCACCTTGTTTTCGATCTCCACCGACAACACGGGGTTCTCGCGCAGGAACTCGCGGGCGTTGTCACGGCC
>NZ_JBFUBU010000310.1:0-355 GCF_056405595.1 Polaromonas sp. P1_G1 | reverse complement strand
GGTGCTCGAGCCAAGCGGGGTCCGGCTAAACTCGCTTCGCTCAGACAACGCCGGCCCTGATCCGCTTGTCTCTGCGCTCCTCGGCCCAGCCAGGACGGGGCAATCGGGATCGGGGACAAAACACAAAGAATCAAACCAAGACAAACAAGGACTCGCCAAGGCGAGTCCTTGTGGTTTTCTGTATTTGGATTTGGTATTCCTCGTCCCCACCCCTTGTGGATGCGCCGAGGAGCGGAGGTCCAGACGGATCAGGGATCGCGTTGTTTGAGCGAAGCGAGTTTAGCGAGACCCCGTCTGGACCGAGCACCGCAGGTTGCCCGCAGCGAAGCGAAGGGACGCAGCAACCAGGGTCGCC
>NZ_JBFUBU010000309.1:0-356 GCF_056405595.1 Polaromonas sp. P1_G1 | reverse complement strand
GCCTGGAGCTGGGGGCCGATGACTACATCATGAAACCCTTTGGCGTGCGCGAGGTGGTGGCCCGCATCCGCGCAGTAACGCGCCGCACACTGGCGCGCACGCCCACGCCAGAGCTTGCGACAGATACCGTGCGCATTGGCGACTTGGAGCTGTACCCATCGCAACTGCGCGCCCGCCGGGACGACACGCAAATAGACCTGAGCCTGCGCGACGTCAAAATCTTGCAGCACTTGCTGCAACACAAAGGCAAAGTGGTGGACCGCGACAGCCTGTTTAACCACTGCTGGGGGCGAGACTACTTCCCCAACAGCCGCACACTAGACCAACACATCTCCAAGCTGCGCAAACTCATTGAG
>NZ_JBFUBU010000308.1:0-356 GCF_056405595.1 Polaromonas sp. P1_G1 | reverse complement strand
GCGGAGAACGCGGTGGAATCCCTCAAGGCTGGGGCGTTTGACTACCTGACCAAGCCGGTGGACCTGAAACAGTTTCGCAGTGCGGTAGCCAATGCGCTACAGGGCGTCTCGTCCAATGCACCCTCAGCAACAGGAGCCAAACCCACTGCAACCAAAATCTGCAACACTGCCTTGCACCCATCAGGCCTCGCTACACTGGACCGTCTGGCCGGCACTTCGGCCACCATGCAAAGTGTGAAAGAGCGCATTGTCAAAGTAGCGCGCAGCATGGCGCCGGTACTGGTACGCGGTGAATCGGGCACCGGCAAGGAGCTGGTGGCCAGAGCCGTGCATGCCAACAGCCACCGTTCCACGGG
>NZ_JBFUBU010000307.1:0-356 GCF_056405595.1 Polaromonas sp. P1_G1 | reverse complement strand
TCTCGATGTTGTGCCCGGTCAACATCACGCCTTTGGGGCGGCCCGTCGTACCACCGGTACCGACCAGCATGGTGACGTCGTCGGGCGCCGCGGCGTCGAGTTCTTCTTCCCCGAGCCAGCTTTCGAGGGACTGTGCCGAATCCCACTCGCCGTCGATACAGACGAGCGTCACCAACTGTGGAAGCGCGTCCTTGATCTGGTCGACAAGCGGCGCATAGGACTTCTGGAAGAACAGAGCGCGACAATCGAACAGATCCAACAGGTCTCGGTTCTCCGCAGCTTCGTTGCGGGGGTTGATCGGGCACCAGACCGCGCCAGCCCTACTGATACCGAATACGCAGGAGAACGAGATCGGG
>NZ_JBFUBU010000306.1:0-357 GCF_056405595.1 Polaromonas sp. P1_G1 | reverse complement strand
GCCCAGGCCCTGGCCCGCGTCCACGACCAAGCGTTGTGGCGCCTGGCCCCGTAGGGGGCAGGGTAAATCCCGTTATTTCTCCTTTCTGTGGCCGCGGCTGCCGTGGTTAAATTACAGAATAATTAAAGGAGATTGGAATGCGTTTTGACCGACTGCGTTTGGCCACCAAGCTGTGGTCGGCCATGGGGGTGATGGTGCTGCTGTTGGCCGCCATCATCGCGTTCACCGCCCTGCAGTCCCGCAAATCCCGCGAAGCCTATGGCATGGTGAATGCCGCCATGGTCGCCCAGATCAAGGCGGCCAACCAGTGGGCGGCGCTGGTGGACGTGAATGCCACGCGCGCCTATGCCGTGGTGG
>NZ_JBFUBU010000305.1:0-357 GCF_056405595.1 Polaromonas sp. P1_G1 | reverse complement strand
GTCGCCAGCAACGGTGGCGATGTGGTGCAGCAGGTCGTTCGCACCATGGGGCAGATCTCTGCTAGCGCCAACAAAATCAACGACATCATTGGCCTSATCGAAGGCATCGCATTTCAGACCAATATTCTTGCTTTGAATGCTGCCGTGGAAGCAGCCCGTGCTGGTGAACAAGGCAGGGGCTTTGCAGTGGTGGCCTCTGAAGTGCGCAGCCTGGCGCAGCGCTCGTCCGGCGCAGCCCGTGAGATCAAGGACCTGATCGGTGCCTCGGTCAATAGTGTGGCGGCGGGCAGCGATCTGGTGGATAAGACGCGTCAGGCCATGGAGCACATTACCGGCGCCATTTCTGAAGTTGTGAGT
>NZ_JBFUBU010000304.1:0-359 GCF_056405595.1 Polaromonas sp. P1_G1 | reverse complement strand
CAACTGGGCGCGTGGCACAAACCACATCAGCGTGCCCTTGCGCTGGCAGATGGAGCAGTTGCAATCGGTGGCGCCGGTCAGTTCGCCCTCCACCTCAAATGCGATCTGCCCGCAGTGGCAGCTCCCTTGGTACGTCTGGTTCATGCGTCTATCCTTGTTGCTCCACCACGGTTTTCAGTTGGGCCAAGCCCACCGCGAAGTCTTTGCCAATCATGGTGTCCAGGTTCAAAAAGATGCCCATGACCTTGTGCACTAAGCGGTGTTTGTCGTCCAGGCTCCAGGTCACCCGTGTGCCATCGCCATCGGGGGTTAGGCTGAAGGTGGCCACATTGCGTCCCTCGAACGGTTTGATCATGTGC
>NZ_JBFUBU010000303.1:0-359 GCF_056405595.1 Polaromonas sp. P1_G1 | reverse complement strand
GGCCAGGCCGCGGCAAACGCTACCGAGTTTGAATTGGTGGCCACACAGGGGCTGGAGACGTTTGGTATCTGTTCGGCGCCGTTTTTGCAGCACGCTTTCAAGACCACGGAGTTCCGCATCAAGGTGAGCATCCATGCAGATGGCACCTGGAGCTACGACGAAGACACGGTGCTGCAGATCCTGGGCCGCGACGAGCCCTTCCACCACACTGACCGCAACACCCTGCACAAGGTGGCGGAGCCGATGCCCAACCCGCTGGTGCGATAGCGCGCGGGAGCCTTAGGGCGCCAGCACGCGAATCTGCAGCAGGCGGCGCACGTCGTTGCTACCCTCGCTGCTATAGCTGCCCTGCTTGGGCG
>NZ_JBFUBU010000302.1:0-360 GCF_056405595.1 Polaromonas sp. P1_G1 | reverse complement strand
ATATTCAGCTGAAAGAAACAGTTTTTTCCGCAGACATCTTGCCCAAAGGTATGCCTGCCGCTATCAAGGATGAATTTTTGAAAGATATGGAGGGCCGAAAGTTTGTCGAACCCTTGTTCTTCCACAAAGACGTGAACACGCAAGAGGCTATTGAGTTTGATGAAGATGATGAGTCCGACGGCACACGTGCGTTGTTTGCTTTTGCCGGGCATTGGCTGGACGTTATCGAGAACGAGCGTGTTTTGGTTGTGGATGAGTTGGACACCAGCCTGCACCCTTTGTTGGTGCACCACCTGGTGAAGCGGTTGCACCACGAGGGCACCAAGGCGCAGCTCATTTTTACGACGCATGACACCACGC
>NZ_JBFUBU010000301.1:0-360 GCF_056405595.1 Polaromonas sp. P1_G1 | reverse complement strand
GCTTGGGCGAGGCGCTGGACTGGTTGCGCAAGGAATCGGACCTGCACGAGATCTTGGGCAAGGAGTTTGTGACGGTGTACACCGAGATCAAGGA
This sequence comes from Polaromonas sp. P1_G1, assembly GCF_056405595.1. Classification (NCBI taxonomy): domain Bacteria; kingdom Pseudomonadati; phylum Pseudomonadota; class Betaproteobacteria; order Burkholderiales; family Comamonadaceae; genus Polaromonas; species Polaromonas sp. P1_G1. Next base: position 266 of record NZ_JBFUBU010000301.1, on the reverse strand, counting down.
GCTGGAGTTTGACGAGTTCATGAAAGTGATTTCGCCGTGGGAGCGGGAGCATTTGTTGCTCCACGTCTGAGCCCCTCATTCAATCTGAAAAGACTGCCATGAATACCCCTGTCGATACCGACCTCATTCAGTCGCTGGACAGCGCGCATTTTTTGCACCCGTTCACCGATTTCAAGGACCTCGCCAGCCGCGGCGCCCGCGTGATCACGCGCGCCGAAGGCATCTATGTGTGGGACTCTGAAGGCCACCAGATCCTGGACGCCATG
>NZ_JBFUBU010000300.1:0-360 GCF_056405595.1 Polaromonas sp. P1_G1 | reverse complement strand
CTGTAGATGTGACCATCGACGGCACCACCCACGCCAACCTGGGCACCCGCGACAGCGTGTTTGACGAGAAGTCGCCCGCAGCTGTTTACGTGCCCGCTGGTAAGACAGTGACAGTGCGCGCGGTGCGCAATGCCGAAGTCGGCCTGTGCAGCGCGCCGAGCGACGCCACAGACCGTGCAGTGCGCGTGCTCGACCCCGCCAGCATGCGCCGCAGCGTGCGCGGCAAGGGCACCAACACCCGGTACGTGTGCGACATCCTGCCGCACGACGACCCCACCGCCGCCCACTTGCTGGTGGTGGAAGTGATGACCCCGGCCAGCCACAGCAGCAGCTACCCGCCGCACAAGCACGATGTGGAGC
>NZ_JBFUBU010000299.1:0-360 GCF_056405595.1 Polaromonas sp. P1_G1 | reverse complement strand
CTGCTGCCCTCCGCCCATGCGGTGGAGCGCGAGTTTGCAGTCATGCAGGGCCTGCACGGCACTGACGTGCCGGTGCCCCAAATGCACTGCCTGTGCGAAGACGAATCCATCATCGGACGCGCCTTTTATGTCATGGAATTCATGCAGGGCCGTGTGCTGTGGGACCAGTCCCTGCCGGGCATGAGTACCCAAGAGCGCGGCGCCATCTACAACGAGATGAACCGCGTAATCTCGGCCCTGCACACCGTGAAGTTTGCCGAGCGCGGCTTGGCTGGCTACGGCAAGCCCGGCAACTATTTTGAGCGTCAGATTGGACGCTGGAGCAAACAGTACGTCGCCTCCATCACCCAACCCATCCCC
>NZ_JBFUBU010000298.1:0-362 GCF_056405595.1 Polaromonas sp. P1_G1 | reverse complement strand
GCATACCCAGAAACTGCGGGACCATGGCCAGCAATGTCATGCCCATCAGTGCCAGACCCAGGCGCGCTGTCAGCGTCAGGCGGGACAGCGCACCGCCCAGCCCGCGCAGGCCCTTGTAGCGCACCTCACCGCCGCGCAGGTAGATGGAGCCACCGCCGCGTTCGGCGTCTGCCCGCATTTGGGCGTACAGTGCCTCGGCCGCCTGCACGTCCTGCCGTTGGGGCTTGATGCGCACCGACATATAGCCTTTGGGCTTGCCGTTTTGTAGGATGGGGGTGACATTGGCCTGCACCCAGTAGTGGTCGCCGTTTTTGCGGCGGTTTTTGACCAGGGCTGTCCAAGGGTGGCCGCGGCCTATGGTC
>NZ_JBFUBU010000297.1:0-362 GCF_056405595.1 Polaromonas sp. P1_G1 | reverse complement strand
CATGCAAGACACCTTGATTGGCGTGGTGGAGCTGGGCTTGCTGGCTGTCCCGGACGCGCAGCACCAGCAGCAGCTCGATGAGCTGCTCGCCCTGTTGGCCAATCACCTGGAAATACACCGCAGGACGTTTCAGCTCCAGGTTGCGTCCACATTACAAGAATTCGTTGAGGTCCCGGTATGAATTATTTTTCCCGTGCGTTGGAGCAATGGCGCCTTTCCCGAAAACTCGCAGCGGGTTTTATTCTGTTGATGCTATTTGCGATTGGTGTGGGGCTGATTAGCCTGCAGGCGCAGCGAAGCCTGATCGACCAAATCAAACAGCTCAACGACAAGGAGTTGTTGGGTGTGTCTGCGGCGCGGGC
>NZ_JBFUBU010000296.1:0-363 GCF_056405595.1 Polaromonas sp. P1_G1 | reverse complement strand
CCTGGCGAACCGATCGCAAGTTCAATCATGAATTTAGTATGCGCGCTTATTACCTTCCTCGCAACAGATCAACTCTTGAACGTGTTCAACTTCAGGTACGCTGAACTTGAACACGTTCAAAGAAGGGGAGCCCATGAGCAGTCGCGGGATCGAAACCAGGGAAAAGCTGGTAGAAACAGCTTTGCGGCTCTTCCGCGACGAAGGCTTCGCAGCGACGACCATGCGCAAGATCGCGACTGAGGCAGGTGTCTCCCTCGGGAATGCCTACTACTACTTCGCCAGCAAAGACGAACTGGTTCACGAGCTGTATCTCGTCATCCAACGTGATCACCGAGAGCGTGCGCTCCCACTCCTACGCAAAGG
>NZ_JBFUBU010000295.1:0-363 GCF_056405595.1 Polaromonas sp. P1_G1 | reverse complement strand
CTTCTGGCCCAGTAGCATCAACTGCCGGGCAGTCAGGATCGTGCTCAGCGTAGGAATCAAGAAAAGTTCGCAACTCGCTTATCAAAGGGTCTTCTTGCTTATTCATTCCGCTTTATATTCAATTTTTAGGTGGCCTGCAAACCACTGCTAGACGGCGGCTATCGCAGCGAAGCCGAGGCGTCTACAGACTGATTGCGGTCTTTCGCACTACTCCAAATCAGACCTTAACACCCGCGTTTAAGGGGCGGCAAGCCGCGGAGCAGGTTGACGTCCCTTTGAACAACCAGTTGGGCCATTTTTCGTTAGTACTTATTTGATTGCAATGCACTTGATGTTTCAATCCGTGGCTCACCACTACCACTC
>NZ_JBFUBU010000294.1:0-365 GCF_056405595.1 Polaromonas sp. P1_G1 | reverse complement strand
GCTTGGTTGGTACAGCATTCACGCAGCCCGCAAGCGCGGGCCCCGCAGCATTGATCGGCAAGGCCCGCGGTGTGTATTCGCGGTGGAAGCCAGATACGTCAGTACCAAACGCCAAGATGCCGTTGGAATACACCCGTACACTGGAATAGTTGACGCCCCCAAAAGTAAAAGTAAAACCCGAGGGAAAGGCAACATCTGCCCAGTCATCGTCCCCATTGGGGTAGGAGGTGCACCCGGGTGCTGCGCCGCTGGTATGCCAGGTTAAGCTGGTGGCCGCGCCCGAAGGCGTGTCGTAGGCGAATGTGTCGGAGCGGTAGGCGTAGGTGGCTGCTTGTGCGCCGACACCGACCAACAATAGCCAGAAC
>NZ_JBFUBU010000293.1:0-365 GCF_056405595.1 Polaromonas sp. P1_G1 | reverse complement strand
TCGTTGGACCATGCGTATTCTGCAAACGCCGCATCCATGGTGCGCCCACCGCCGGAAAACAGGCCCGTGGGGGCCAGTTCTAGTTGAATGGTGGCGTGCTGGCCCAGCTGCTGGATTGCGGGCGAAGCACCGTAACACCAGCCACACAGCGGGTCGAATAAATAGGTCACTGTCGTTGTCATGGTGCGCGGTCCTTTACTGTGCAATCACTTTTGCGGGTTGGTGAACATAGGGTTGCCGCTGGCAGTCTTGGTGACTTCCTCTTGCAAGATGTCCCAGTGCTCCACAATTTTGCCGTTGGCCAAGCGGAAGATATCCACGCCAATCATGGCTTTGGGGCCAATGCCGGAGTAGCGGCCATGCAC
>NZ_JBFUBU010000292.1:0-365 GCF_056405595.1 Polaromonas sp. P1_G1 | reverse complement strand
CGCTTGTGGATGGCGGTGCACTCCAGCAGGATGGCCTCAAACGCCGCGCCGGTGAAGATGTCTTGCAGCGGCGCACGCAGCTGGGTCTTCCAGCTGGCGCGCAGCGTGTGATCTTGCAGCTGCGAAAACAGCGGCTCCACGTCGTTCAACCACCCCTGCCACTGGCCGCGCACCTGCGCCACCAGCTCCAGCGCCTGCGCCACGCGGTCTTCCAGCAGCTCAGCCGACGGGATGTCATTGGCATCGTCGGTCTTGCCCAGGGGCAAATCGCTGCGCTCAAAGAACTCGGTCAGCGCATCGCACAGCGCCAGCTTGTTCTGCAGACTCAACTCGATGTTGATGCGCTCGATGCCGTCGGTGTACTC
>NZ_JBFUBU010000291.1:0-366 GCF_056405595.1 Polaromonas sp. P1_G1 | reverse complement strand
GGAGTCACCAATTCTGGCTGCTCGTCGGTTAACTTGGCAAACCAAGTCGGCGGCATCCTGTCGGGGCTGGTGAGCCAGAATGCAATCATTGTTTGAAGTAGTTTCTGGGGTAGGTTCAGTGCATTTGACGGTGACTCTTGAAACCTCAGATGCATCGCTGCCAAGCATGCAGATGAGATACGAAGAAGCCGACTCTCTACATGCAAATCAAGAATTTTCTTTGCGTCCGGAAGGTCGGTTCGATGCAAACAATGGCGCAGCCCCGCCAGAGCCAAGTCCACCCAGTAGGTATTTTCTTGACAAAGTTTGAGCAACCTTTCCTCCGGGGATTTCAGGTTGCTATTACGCAAGGCACCCAGATAGGTC
>NZ_JBFUBU010000290.1:0-367 GCF_056405595.1 Polaromonas sp. P1_G1 | reverse complement strand
TGTCCGCCCTGGGGTGGCGCCTTCTCTGTGGGCGCCCTGGTACGCGGCACTGGGTGTGGTGGACCAGCCTTACAACCAACTGCCTTCGCTGCATGTGGCCTATTGCCTTATTTTCTGGTGTGCATTGCGGCCCTGCTGTGCAAGCCGTGCCGCCCGCATCGCGCTGCTGTTGACACTGAGCCTGGTTGCGGTGGCCACGCTGTTCACCTACCAGCACCACGCGCTGGATGTGTTGGCCGGGGGCCTGCTGGGTTGGGCCTGCACGCGGGTAGTGCAGCCCCGGCGGCACGAACCCTGGGTGGCCCTGTACTACGCACTGGGTGCTGGCGTGGTGGTGGTGCTGGGCCTTGCGTGGTGGCCCTGGTGG
>NZ_JBFUBU010000289.1:0-368 GCF_056405595.1 Polaromonas sp. P1_G1 | reverse complement strand
ATCCAGCACCTGCGCCAGGCCATGCAGCGCTTTGTGGCCGGCGACGACAGCGCAGGCCATGTGCGGGCCTGTTACCCCTTGGTGCGCATCCACACAGACACCGTGTCCCGCGCACCTACGGCCGACAAATCCCTGTTGAGCTACGGCTTTGTGGCCGGCCCCGGCCGGTTTGAGACCACGTTAACCCGCCCCGACCTGTACAGCGGCTACTACCTGGAGCAGTTCAGTCTGCTGCTGCAAAACCATGGCGTCGAGCTGGAGATTGGCACCAGCAGCCAGCCCATCCCCGTGCATTTCTCGTTTGCCGAACACGATCACGTGGAGGGCAATATGTCAGCCGAGCGCCGCACGCTGATGCGTGACATGTT
>NZ_JBFUBU010000288.1:0-368 GCF_056405595.1 Polaromonas sp. P1_G1 | reverse complement strand
CTTCCTCGCCACTGTGGCGCGGGGGCGGCCGCATTTTCCCTAACATGCCCGATGAAAACTTCGGTCAAAAGATTAACAAGAAAATGTACCGTGCCGGTATGGCTTCCATCTTGTCTCAGCTGGCCCGCGAAGGCCGTCTGGCAGTGGTTGACTCCCTGAAGGTGGATTCTCCCAAGACCAAGCCATTGGCAGCTAAATTCAAGGCGATGAACCTTGAGTCCGTGCTGGTGATTGCTGACGAAGTGGATGAAAACCTGTACTTGGCATCTCGCAACCTGGTGAACATCTTGGTTGTTGAGCCTCGCTATGCAGATCCCCTGGCGTTGGTGCACTACCGCAAGGTGCTGGTGACCAAGGCTGCCATGGAC
>NZ_JBFUBU010000287.1:0-371 GCF_056405595.1 Polaromonas sp. P1_G1 | reverse complement strand
CCTATAGGGCAGCTGTACTTGAGATCGCCGAAGCGGGTGTGAATGTGTCGACGCAAGTCCGCGTTGCTCGCGAAGTCGACATAGACGCAGCGAGTGTCGGCCGGCACCTGTTCGAGTTCGTCATACGTGAGGACACGGCTGTAGCAGCCCAAGCTTTCGCAGAATGCGCGATTGCCGGGCGACGTGAGGCCGATCACCTCGACGCCCGGCCGCTGGCTCAGTTGAAAGGCGGTGCCGTACGCCGTTTTGCTGGAGGCGCTAGAAAGCAGTAGGGTTGTAGCGCCGAAAAAGTCGTTCTCAGCCATGAAGTCGTCAATAAGCCAAGAGGAGACGAAGAGCGTTCGCAGCAGGGCCAACGCATCTTCCGAGCC
>NZ_JBFUBU010000286.1:0-371 GCF_056405595.1 Polaromonas sp. P1_G1 | reverse complement strand
CTCTCTGAGCGCGAATTGCAGACTTTACTGAAAATTGCCTCGGGCAAGCGCCTGTCAGATATCGCAGAAGAACTCATGCTGAGCCCCAAAACGGTAAGCGTGTACCGCGCACGGTTGCTGGAAAAGCTAGGGCTTACGAACAACGCAGAATTGACGGTCTACGCAATCCGCAACGAACTAGTCTAGCGCCACTAACGTCAGTGGCCTGAAAATACATCGACGGCATGGGACATCAGGGCCACGAAAGGCTGGTCCAGCATGGGCAACGTCATGGCGATACCCACAATCCCCACCACAAGCGTAATGGGGAATCCAACCGCGAAAATATTGATTTGAGGCGCTACCCGGGAAATGATCCCCAAGGCCAAGTT
>NZ_JBFUBU010000285.1:0-372 GCF_056405595.1 Polaromonas sp. P1_G1 | reverse complement strand
GTGTTGGCCACGCGGTGGAACAACACACGGTTGTCGGTGATGATCTTCTCGGCCTTGTCGAACTGACCCGAACCCTTTTGGGGGTAGCCGCAGCACAGGTAGCCCGGGGGCAGCACGGTTTGCACACCGGCATGCCACAGATGGCCTGTGTGGCCAGGCCCACCTGGCTGAACAGGCGCTCCGAACCACAGCCGGGGAAGTAGAACACTGCCTCGGTCTCCGCCGTCGTGGTCTGCGGGTTGCGGATGATGGGCACGTAGTCCTTGTCTTCAATGTCCAACAAGGCGCGAGCCGACCGCTTGGGCAGGCCACCCGGCATCTTCTTGTTGATGAAGTGGATCACCTGCTCTTTGGGCGAGGGCGGCCCCACCG
>NZ_JBFUBU010000284.1:0-372 GCF_056405595.1 Polaromonas sp. P1_G1 | reverse complement strand
TGAAAGGCCTGCCCTACGGGGCGTCACGGTTGTTTCACACTGCCCCCCTAGGCTACGCGGCTTGATCCACTTGTGACCCTCTCTCATGCCACGTTTCACCCTCTCCCACCTGGCCCTGGCCTGCGCGCTGGCTCTGCCAGCCACCACCGCCCTGGCCCAAACTGAAGTGACCGCCACCCTGGCTGGCCACGCCGCCCTACCCGCCAGCACCACCGTGACCGCGCCCAAGGCGTTCGGCAAGTTTTTCGAGACCGCGGGCAAGTTCACCGCCGCCAACCGCCAGCGCACCGAAGTGCTGCACAGCATCGACGGCATCAGCTTTGTGGGCGATCCCAAGTACCCGCGCAAGTCGGGCGGCACGCTGCCCATCCG
>NZ_JBFUBU010000283.1:0-373 GCF_056405595.1 Polaromonas sp. P1_G1 | reverse complement strand
AGGCGGCGGTATGACGCAGCCTACCTACAGCTACCGCAGTGATGTCCGTGTGCCCCGTTTTTCGGATGACAAGCCTCTCATCGTGTTCGATGGCCATTGCGTGCTGTGCTCCGGTTGGGCCAACTTTGTCATCAAGCACGACCGGCACCGGGTGTATCGCCTGTTGGCTGCCCAAACCCCTTTGGGGCAGGCTCTGTATGCGCACTATGGTCTGGGTGGGGACGATTACCAGAGCAACCTGCTGGTCGCCTCGGGCCAGGTTTTCATCAAATCGGAAGGCAGCATCCGCATGGCGGAAGGCCTGGGCTGGCCTTGGCGTGCCGTCGGGGTGTTGCGTGTGCTGCCCCTGCCGTGGCGCGATGCGCTGTACAGC
>NZ_JBFUBU010000282.1:0-373 GCF_056405595.1 Polaromonas sp. P1_G1 | reverse complement strand
GGACGTTCCCTGGGCTACAGCAGAATTCGGCTTGGACCTCGTTCACGGTGATTCGTCACTCGGGCATTCGGTGCCCGATCTGGTGATCCCGGGACTTCGGCGGAATCCGCGTCGCGCTCATCTGCTGGTGTCCACCGTGCTGGGAAAGCACGTGCCCACCGAGCCGTCCGTGGTCATCGGCGCTGCCGACGACCTCGGCGATCTGGTGCGGACAACCCTCGGTGAGGGTGTCGACGTCGTCGTGCTCGGGTTTGCCGAAACCGCAACAGGTTTGGGCCACTGCGTCGCAGCTCGCCTGCACGCTCACTGCTACCTGCACTCCACGCGCCGAGACGTACCAGGTGCCGCGACGCTCGCCGGATTCGAGGAGGGG
>NZ_JBFUBU010000281.1:0-373 GCF_056405595.1 Polaromonas sp. P1_G1 | reverse complement strand
GGTGAGGAGTTTGCCTGCCTGCTGCCCGACACGTCACACGAGGACGCCTTGGCCTTGGCGCAGGAGATGGAGCGCCGGGTGCGCCAGCTGGCTCTGCCACGCGGGGGGGCGCATGGCAGCGATGTGGTGTCGGTCAGCGTGGGCCTGGGCACGCGGGTGAGTCCGCACAGCGGCCATGCCAGCGACCTGCTGGCCCTGGCGAGTGCGCAACTGCAACAGGCCAAACAAGGCGGGCGTGGTCAAGTGCGCTATGCCAGCCTGGATACAGCGCCAATGCCGCTCTAGCCAGCGTGGAAGCTGTGCGAGCAGCTTCCAATTTCATAGCAAATTAGGCCGCTGCGCGCTTGGTCAGGATCTCGAATGCGGGCAGAGT
>NZ_JBFUBU010000280.1:0-374 GCF_056405595.1 Polaromonas sp. P1_G1 | reverse complement strand
AAGCTATAGGGGGCAGCTTGGGCAGCATCTTGCGATCGACGGTGGTTACTTTTCACATTGCTTAAGGCAACGCTGAATAAGGCCCCCTGTAATCGCGACAAGCGGTAAATTAACGGCCCATGCGCTACGTGGTTTGCAGAAGAACGCCAACGGGCGTTCACGGCATTGGCGCTGGCCAATCACTATCTCAGTCGAGGGCGTTTGCTGGGGCAGGTGCGCCCGTAAGGGCAGTCCCGCTCGAAGGACCCGCCAAACTGCCCTGCTGGGCACAACCAAACGGCATAAATCTGCCCAAATAGCGCTTCACGTCATCGGGCTTGGCCGTCTGGGTTACTTGTTCAGCGTTGCCCTGGGCCCTTCCCGCTTCCTTAGTC
>NZ_JBFUBU010000279.1:0-379 GCF_056405595.1 Polaromonas sp. P1_G1 | reverse complement strand
GCGTGATCTCGGGCGAGCACGGCATTGGTATCACCAAGCTGGAGTTTTTGAGCGAAGCCGAGCTGGCACCCTTCATTGCCTACAAGGCCAAGGTGGACCCCGAGGGACGCTTCAACAAAGGCAAGTTGCTACGAAATCAGGAGCTGCCTGCGCAGCCTGGTAGTGGGTTTGCACCGCATTTGACTGAAGATGGTTCGACCATCTATGCTGATCTGACGAACGCCTATACGCCGTCGTTCGGCCTCATGGGGCATGAGTCCATCATCATGCAGCAGAGCGATATTGGCGCGATTGCTGATTCGGTGAAGGACTGCCTGCGCTGCGGCAAGTGCAAGCCCGTGTGCGCTACCCACGTGCCGCGCGCCAACCTGCTGTACAG
>NZ_JBFUBU010000278.1:0-380 GCF_056405595.1 Polaromonas sp. P1_G1 | reverse complement strand
CGGATGCGCAACGGGCGCTCGACGCCGAGGCAGTTCGCCTGACCGAGTGGCTGGGTGGCGTCAAGATCGGCACCGGTTATGTCTCGCAGGCTATGAAGCAAGCGGTTGGAATTGCTGCAGCTACGCCTTGACGACGTAACCAGAACACTGTTCTAGCTGGTCTTTCTGCTGACGCCATCCATGGGCGGTAAGGCAACCATCGACAAGTGTACGAAACGTACAGTACACTTTGTCAGTCAGTGATTGACCGATCTAGGAGGTTCCATGGAGGGTCAAGCAGTTCGTGAATACGGTGCGTTCATCAACGGAGCGTTCCGAGCCATGGGCACATCCACATTCGAGGCGCGTGACGCCGCTTCCGGCGCTCTACTCGCCACACT
>NZ_JBFUBU010000277.1:0-380 GCF_056405595.1 Polaromonas sp. P1_G1 | reverse complement strand
GGCCAAGGGCGGCCGCGATGCGACCACGATCTTTTTGCAACGCAATATTGGCGATGTGCTGATCACGTTTGAATCGGAAGTGGTGAGCGTGGACAACGAATTTGGCGCAGGCAAGGTGGACGCCGTGCACCCCAGCAGCTCTATGGTGGCCGAAAACCCCGTGGCGGTGGTGGAACGCACCGTGGCCAAGAAGGGCACCGCCGAGCAGGCCAAGGCCTACCTGAACTTCTTGTATTCCGAAGAAGGCCAGGAAATTGCCGCCAAACACGCCATTCGCCCGACCAACCAGGCGATCCTGAAGAAGTACAGCAACGTGTTCAAGCCCATCAGCCTGTTCCGCGTGGAGGACTACTTTGGTTCGTTTGCAGAAGCACAGAAAG
>NZ_JBFUBU010000276.1:0-382 GCF_056405595.1 Polaromonas sp. P1_G1 | reverse complement strand
GAATTGGGGGAGACCGTCCGGTGGGGACTCTCCTGGAATGTCGACAGCCCGAGCAGGTGGGCGGTAGTCGAGCCGGCGTGGCTCTTGACGGCGGAAGTGCGAACGAGTTCGAAACCATTGATGTGGGGACTGCCTTGCGAGGGGTCAGACATCCGGGAGCCGGTCCAGCCGGCGATCGCTCGCGTCGGCGCACTGCAATTCATGTTCGACGCCGAACTACCGTTGCCGTCTCGGATCGAAGCCGCGGGCGCTTTGCAACTACGCGCCGGAACTCCTCGTGACGACACAAATGCCCGTCAGGCGTGGACCGATTTCGACGAGAATGCCTCCACTACCGGAGTGGTTCGCCGTCTACGGCTGATGTCGATGGAGTCCGACATGC
>NZ_JBFUBU010000275.1:0-384 GCF_056405595.1 Polaromonas sp. P1_G1 | reverse complement strand
GCGCTTTTCCGTCTACCAGCTCAAACCCCGTTTTCAACAACTGCTGCAGCCCCTGTTGCAACGCCTGGCGCGCTGGGGCATCAGCCCCAACCAGCTCACACTGGCCACCACAGGGCTGATGCTGCTGTACGGCACCGCGCTGGCGCTATACCCCGGCAACCCCGCGCTGTGGGTTGGCTTGCCGTTGGTGCTGCTGGTGCGCATGGCGCTGAATGCGCTGGATGGCATGCTGGCCAATGCCACGGGCCAGAAAACCCGGCTGGGCGCTGTGCTCAACGAGCTGTGCGACCAGGTCTCCGACGCGGCGCTCTACCTGCCTTTTGCACTGGCGCCCGGCGTCCACGCAGGGCTGGCGGTGGTGGTGGTGATCGTGGCGTCCTGGGT
>NZ_JBFUBU010000274.1:0-384 GCF_056405595.1 Polaromonas sp. P1_G1 | reverse complement strand
GCATGCAGGCCCGGATAACAGGTGATGACCTCCCAAGTGCTGCGGGCAGCGGGGTCGCGGTCAAGAATGCACTGGATATCGGAGCGGATGCGTGAAAACATGCGAAAGAGTCTACCCGTTCAGGTCTGATTTGCCGTCTATCGCCACCAATCCCCCACCGGTAGCCGGTACTTGGGCGCTGCGCTGCAGGATGGCTTTGGCAATGCCGCGCAGGATGTGGATTTCTTCCTGCGTCACCTGGGCACGGTTGAACAGCGCATTCAGGCGCGGCATGAGCTTCTTGGGGGCGGCCGGGTCCAGAAACTCCAATGCGATGAGCGACTGTTCCAAGTGGGTCAGCATGCCACTCACCTGTGCGGCGTCGGCCAGCGCGCTGGGCGGACT
>NZ_JBFUBU010000273.1:0-385 GCF_056405595.1 Polaromonas sp. P1_G1 | reverse complement strand
CGCCAGCACCCCTCCCGCACCAGCGGCCGCGCCGAGCAGCTCGCTGGTGTCCACCGTTGGTGCGCGCATTTACGACAAGCAATGTTCGCAATGCCATGGCAAACAGGGCGAAGGAAAAGCGGGCGCCTACCCCGCGCTGGCAGGCAACCGCGCAGTACAGATGGCGACCACCAACAACCTGGTGCTGACTGTGTTGCATGGCGGGTTCGCCCCCGCCACCGCGCAGAACCCTCAGCCCCATGGCATGCCCCCGTTCATGCTCACCCTGTCCGATACCGACATCGCCTCCGTGCTCACTTTTGTGCGCAGCAGCTGGGGCAATGCAGCTGCGCCGGTGAGTGAGTTTGATATAAACAAGATACGCAATGCGCAACCCCACTAGAGG
>NZ_JBFUBU010000272.1:0-387 GCF_056405595.1 Polaromonas sp. P1_G1 | reverse complement strand
GGTCTTGGAGGCGACAAAGTCATACACCAACATCAGCAGCAACATGACCACGAGCACGTTGGGCAGGCCCCTGTACGAAGACAGCAGGTAGCTGAACGCGGCGATCATGCCGACGAAAATCAGGTTGGTCACCGCAAAGAAGGCCACAGGCTCGTTTTCCATGCCATGCTTGGCACGGTCTGCGCGGCCACGAATTTTCATCACCAGCATGACCAGGGCAATCAGCAGGCCAATCACCAACGACGCCACACGCAGAGTTTCACCCGCAAACGGATCCGGGATGAAGCCCGTGCTCAGCAACTGGAACTCGGGTGGGAAGGGGCCCACAGAGGCACCTTGCAACACAGCCAGCGCCAAGCCCTTGAAGACCGGCATGCCAGCCAGGGT
>NZ_JBFUBU010000271.1:0-387 GCF_056405595.1 Polaromonas sp. P1_G1 | reverse complement strand
CGACTGGGCCGACGCAAAACCAGACGCTACAAAAACAATAGCTGCCAGCGCAATGCGCACGGGAGCTAGAGGTTTATTTCTTTTAAAACCACTCATGAAATGGCCTCTCCTTTTACAAAATGGGCCGCCGCGGCGGAATGCGCCAGCAAGCGGTCCTGGTCAAAAAATTCGGTCACGGGCAGATCGGCCAGCACCCGGCCCTGCTCCAGATACGCCACGCGGGTTGCCAGGCGCTTGACCTGGCCCAGGTTGTGGCTGGCAAACACGGTGGTGCCGCCGTAGGCCTGCACGGCGGCCTCTACCAGGCGTTTGGAGTGCGGGTCCAGGCTGGCAGTGGGTTCGTCCAGCAGTAGCACCTCGGGCTCCAATGCCAGCGCACGTGCCAGC
>NZ_JBFUBU010000270.1:0-387 GCF_056405595.1 Polaromonas sp. P1_G1 | reverse complement strand
CCGGTCAGGTTGCCCAACTCACGCCCCAGCTCCGTACCCGCCAAACCGGCCAGTGCAATGGGGAACTCCAGGGGCATGGTTTGGAGAAATTTTTGCACCGGCTCCCTTTTGTCGATGGCCAATCCCAGCACTTGCCAGCCGTTGCCCTTGTTTTCGCGGTAGAAGCGATTGATGAGCGGCAGCTCATCCACACAGGGCGGGCACCACGTGGCCCAGAAATTCACCAGCAGCGGGCGCCCCTTGAACGCAGCCAGAGACACCACTTTACCGTCCGGGGCCTCCCAGTGGTGGGCCCAAAAACCCGGCACCGGCTCTGCCGCGACCGCTGCGGGTCCCGCGGATTGCCTCCAAACGGCCACGCCAATCCCCGCCAGCGCAGCCCCCACC
>NZ_JBFUBU010000269.1:0-389 GCF_056405595.1 Polaromonas sp. P1_G1 | reverse complement strand
AGCTGGGCATGGGCGTCGCATCGACCTCGGGCGGCAGCGCCGAAGCGCTGCCCGCCAGCCGTTTTGGTGGCTTCAAGCAAGCGGTTGCCAAGCTCAACGTTTTCGCCTGAATCCGCGATAAGCCCCACGGTGGCTGGGGTGTCATGGCCATGCCGTGACGGACAGGGATAATCCACGTCCATGGAACTCATCGCCTCGCTTCTCGACTTCATCCTGCATGTAGACAAATACTTGGAAGTGTTTGTGCAGAGCTATGGCCTGTGGGTCTATGCGCTGCTGTTTGCCATCATCTTTGTTGAGACCGGCGTGGTCATCATGCCGTTTTTGCCGGGTGACTCGCTACTGTTCGTGGTGGGCGCCATGTGTGGCGTGGGGCTCATGGACTACAC
>NZ_JBFUBU010000268.1:0-390 GCF_056405595.1 Polaromonas sp. P1_G1 | reverse complement strand
ATTGCCGTGGTGCGTGCGGCCAAGGCGCAGGCGCTACTCAGTGGGCGTGATTACGTGGCGCCCGACGACGTGCAGGCCGTGCTGCCGCAAACCATTGCCCACCGCCTCATCCCCGTGGGGGACGCAGGGCGCGGCGCCGTAGAACAGGTACGCGCCATGCTGCAGGCGGTGCCATTGCCGTGACCGTGCTGGCGCAGCTCAACCCGCTGGCCGCGGTGCGCCGCCGTTTCCAGGCGTGGTGGCAATCGCGCCTGCCGCTCAAGGACAGCACCACGCTGACCCAGCGCAATGTCTACATCCTGCCCACGCGCCCTGGCCTGATGCTGGGGCTGACGCTGCTGGTGCTCTTGGTTGCCAGCATCAACTACCAGCTCAACCTGGGTTATGTAC
>NZ_JBFUBU010000267.1:0-392 GCF_056405595.1 Polaromonas sp. P1_G1 | reverse complement strand
GTCTGGGTCCCTACGCTTCGCTTCGGGCAACCTGCGGTGCTCGACTACGGCGGGGTCTCGCGCAAACTCGCCTTCGGCTCAAACAAGCGCGATCCCTGATCCGCCTACGTCTGCGCTCCTCGGCCCAGCCAGGACGGGGCAATCGGGAGCGGAAGCGGGAACAGAAGACAAACACCAAAGAACAAACCAAGACAAACAAGGACTCGCCAAGGCGAGTCCTTGTTTCTTCAAGTATTTGGTATTTGGATTTGGTATTCCTCGTCCCCACCCCTTGTGGATGCGCCGAGGAGCGCAGGGCCAGACGGATCAGGGATCGCGTTGTTTGAGCCGAAGGCGAGTTTAGCGAGACCCCGTCTGGACCGAGCACCGCAGGTTGCCCGTAGCGCGTAGCG
>NZ_JBFUBU010000266.1:0-393 GCF_056405595.1 Polaromonas sp. P1_G1 | reverse complement strand
CAATTACACCGGCGCGGTGCAGACCTACACCGTGCCCGCAGGCGCGGGCGGCGTGACCATCCAGGCCAACGGCGCGGGCGGCGGCAGCGGCGGCAATGACTCCAACGGCTGGGGCGGCGCCGGCGGCGCGGGTGCGCGGGCCACCGGCACCTACTACGCGGCGCCGGGAACGGTGCTGAATATTTATGTGGGGCAAGGCGGCCGGGCCGGCAACACCTCGCAAGGGACCTTTACCTGCGCCAATGCGGCCGGCGCGGGAGGCCTGGCGGGCGGCGCGTCTGGTTTTGCCGGCGGCTCGGGCGGCCAGGCCGGCTGCAGCGGCTGGTCGGGCGGCGGCGCCGGCGGCGGGGCGGCCAGTGTGGTGGCCACGTCCGCCAATGCCCATCTGGTAAT
>NZ_JBFUBU010000265.1:0-394 GCF_056405595.1 Polaromonas sp. P1_G1 | reverse complement strand
CCGCTACGGTCCAGCAGCAGCACGCCCAATTCATCCTCCAGTGTGGCTATGCGGCTGGACATGGCCGATTGGGTGAGAAACAGTTTTTCCGCCGCCAGGGTGATGCTCTTGAGCGCAGCGACCCAGTAAAAGGCTTCTACAAAACGCAGGTTCATGGGGTTCGCAGGGTTGGTTATGCACGTGCAGCTTGCCAATATAGTGGCAAGCGCCGTGAACCCCAGCGCGGCTAAGCGCCGTCGGGACTGCGTCGTGGCGCTTCCAAGGCTTGGGCCAGCTGCGCCGGATTCGGCAGCCCCTCGCTATCGCCCACAAACTGCACCACACGCGCACCAATGGCGTTGCCGCGCAGCGCCGCATCTGCCAGGCTCTGGCCGTCCAGCAGCGCGCTGAGCAC
>NZ_JBFUBU010000264.1:0-394 GCF_056405595.1 Polaromonas sp. P1_G1 | reverse complement strand
CGGTAAATAGTTTGCTTGATAGCCAGCACCTGCGGGTCGTTCACGGCCTCGCGCAAAAAGGTCAGTACACCGTCAAAACTCTCAAAGGGCTGGTGGATCAGGATGTCGCGTTGCTTGAGCTGGTCAAATATGGAATGGCTCGACTGGATTTGTACCGGATAGGCCGCACGGTAGGGAGCAAAGCACAGGTCGGGACGGTTTGCCAGGTCGATCAGCTGCGTCAGGCGTACCAGATTGACCGGGCCATGCACGCGGTACAGCGCCTTCGCAGGCAAGGCGAACTGCTTGAGCAAAAAATCCGCCAAATGTTCGGAACAACCGGCTGACACCTCCAGCCGCACGGCTTGGCCGTAGTGGCGGTGCACCAAGCCTTGGCGCAACGCAGTGCGCAAGT
>NZ_JBFUBU010000263.1:0-395 GCF_056405595.1 Polaromonas sp. P1_G1 | reverse complement strand
GCCTCGAAGCACGGGCCTACAAACCATGCGGGCCGACTCCTTACACTCTAGCCCTGCTGGGTGTCTTCAGGGAGAAGGTTTGTTTCAGGAACTGGTTTTCGACAGGGCCACGGTGTCCGCCATGCTGGTGCTCTACCTCGTGCTGGGCGCGGCGTCTGCCATGGTCACCTGGCTGGGCCGTGCGTCGCCTACCGGCACGCTGCGTTTGCAGGTCAACGCCTGGTGGCGGATATTCCCGGTGTTYAGCCTGGCCTGGGCGTTGTACCCGTGGGGACCCCTGCTGCTACTGGTCCTGATCGCCGTACTTGCTTGGCGTGAACTGGCCCAGCACCACGACACTGCACCACAACGTTTTCAGTGGGCCTGCGCCGCTTTGCTGGTGCTGCAGTTGTTGC
>NZ_JBFUBU010000262.1:0-396 GCF_056405595.1 Polaromonas sp. P1_G1 | reverse complement strand
ACCGTAGACATGTCTCAGCGCATCGGCCTGCGCGATGTTTTTGCCGCCTTTGCCAATGGCCACGACGAGTTCGATCTCGTGGTGGAAATTGGCGGTCTTGGGTGGATAGGGAATGCGCGCTGGCGATGCGGCGTCGACCGCCGCGTTGGCGGGTTTCATGAAGAAGAACGGTGGATCGCGATCAGGGTCCTTGCCCATTTCGCGCGCATGGGCGGCGTAGTTGCGGCCCACGCAAAAGATGCGGTTGACCGGAAAGCGTTCGGCTATGCCGGCCACGGTGAGTGAAGGGATGGCGGCGGGTTGGATCACATAGTTCATGGGGTGTGTTCTCGAAGGAAAAGGGGAGAAATCAGTTGCGCTGTTCGCGCCACAGGCCGAGGGCCTGCTGCACGGGGC
>NZ_JBFUBU010000261.1:0-397 GCF_056405595.1 Polaromonas sp. P1_G1 | reverse complement strand
GCGCTACCCCCATCGAACCCGGTTCACACCACCAGCCCCTGGTGTGTGCAGTCGGTATCGAGACCGGCCTTCGGGTCAAATTTTTCTACTAACAATTCCAGGAGACACGCATGAAGAAACAACTCAAAACCCTGCTGACCATTGCCTTGAGCGCGGCCCTGGTCAGCCCCGCGTTTGCGGCCGACAAGATCGCCCTGGTGGTGAAGAGTCTGGGCAACGGCTTCTTTGACGCCGCCAACCAAGGCGCGCAAGAAGCCGCCAAGGAACTCAAGAACATCGAGATCATTTACACCGGCCCCGCCAAGGCGACTGCCGAAGGCCAGATCGAAATACTCAAGAACATCGAGATCATTTACACCGGCCCCGCCAAGGCGACTGCCGAAGGCCAGATCGAAAT
>NZ_JBFUBU010000260.1:0-397 GCF_056405595.1 Polaromonas sp. P1_G1 | reverse complement strand
GCGACCCTGGTTGCTGCGTCCCTCCGCTTCGCTACGGGCAACCTGCGGTGCTCGGTCCAGACGGGGTCTCGCTAAACTCGCTTCGCTCAAACAACGCGATCCCTGATCCGTCTGGACCTCCGCTCCTCGGCGCATCCACAAGGGGTGGGGARKGAATACCAATACCTAAGAAACAAGGACTCGCCACGGCGAGTCCTTGTTTGTCTTGGTTTGTTCTTTGTATTTCTATCTTCTGTTCCCGCTTCCGCTCCCGATTGCCCCGTCCTGGCTGGGCCGAGGAGCGCAGACGTAGGCGGATCAGGGATCGCGCTTGTTTGAGCGAAGCGAGTTTGCGCGAGACCCCGCCGTAGTCGAGCACCGCAGGTTGCCCGAAGCGAAGCGTAGGGACCCAGACTGC
>NZ_JBFUBU010000259.1:0-397 GCF_056405595.1 Polaromonas sp. P1_G1 | reverse complement strand
CCTCGGGCCTCATCGCCTCAGTGAGGGTGACACCCAAGGTCAGCTTCTCGAGGCCGTCGAGGATCTGAACATGCAGCCGCACAGGAACTCCCGAACCCTCGAGGTAATCTGCTGCAGCCTCGAACATGTCAGTCACGAGGTCTCGCGGAAGAAACTGCAACATCACCGGCGCGGCATTGCGGTGACGCAGAATCACATCCCGAAAGTTCAAGCCGTACGCGACAACCCAGTCCTGCCAATCACCTGACGCGGGCTGACGCGGAATCCTGGTCTCGAACACGATTGCTCGCGCAACCTCCGTCAAAATCTCGTTCTTGTCGGAGAAATGGTGATACAACGACGGAGCTTTGACGTCGAGGTACTTAGCCAGACGCGGAAGGCTGAAAGCGTCCAAGCC
>NZ_JBFUBU010000258.1:0-398 GCF_056405595.1 Polaromonas sp. P1_G1 | reverse complement strand
GCCAGAAGGTGTCCACGATGGGGCATTTCTCGTGGCCCACGTGTTTGTAGTACCACATCCAAGCTTCTGGGTTGATGGGCTCGCCCACTGAGCCAAGGATGCGAAGGCTAGACAAATCGGAGCGGTCCGGATGCACCGCCGCATCACTTTCCGCAGCCTTGATCAGCGAGCGGATGGCCGTGGGCGCGGTGTAGAAGATGGAGCACTTGTGGCGCTCAATCATCTGCCAGAAGCGGCCCGCGTTCGGGAAGGTAGGAATGCCTTCAAAAATGATTTGCGTGGCGCCCGCGGCCAGCGGGCCGTAAGCCACATAGGTGTGGCCGGTGATCCAGCCGATGTCGGCGGTGCACCAGAAGACATCTTCAGGCTTCAGGTCAAACGTCCAGTCCATCGTCAGC
>NZ_JBFUBU010000257.1:0-398 GCF_056405595.1 Polaromonas sp. P1_G1 | reverse complement strand
GGCAAAAACCGGGGCGAAGGCCGCATTGGTCTTGCCGGGCTGCATCAGCACGCCAATCACGCCCAGGCCGCCCTCGGCATTTTTGTGGACAAAGTGGCCCACCATGGCGGTGTGCTTGCCATTGAGTGCTTCTTCACTGGGGGTGTGGAAGTGGAACTGGAGCAGCTCGTAGGTTTTGTCGCCTACGGTCAGTGTTTGGCCTGCAGGCAGGTTGATCTGGATGGTGTGGCCATTGTTGACCAGCGTGGGGGCAGCGGTGGTGTAGTTGAACTGCAGCGCGGGCAGGTCCGCCTTGACCGCATTGCGGATATCGATGGGGCTTTGGTTGCCGCCCTTGGCGCAGGTTTCAAAAGCCGGGTCTAGTTCGGCCCAATGGGTGGGGCCTTCGTGGCTATGCC
>NZ_JBFUBU010000256.1:0-399 GCF_056405595.1 Polaromonas sp. P1_G1 | reverse complement strand
CGATGGAAGATGCTGCGGCCTCGCTGGGGGAAGGCCCGTGGGAGGTCTTTTTTCGTGTGGTGTTGCCGCAGTTGCGCTTGGCGATTTGGGGTGGTGCCTTGCTGGTAGGCCTGCATCTGCTGGCCGAATACGGCCTGTACGTGACGATCCGTTTTGACACCTTCACCACGGCCATCGTGGACCAGTTTCAATCCACCTACAACGGCCCCGCCGCCAATATGCTGGCGGGTGTGTTGGTGGTGTGTTGTTTTGTGCTGCTGGGCTTCGAGTCGGGAACCCGCGGGCACGAGCGCTATGCCCGTGTCGGTTCTGGCTCAGCGCGACAGCCGCTGCGCAGCCGCTTGGGGCGCCTGTCCACGTTGTGCCTGTTGCTGCCCGTGGTGACCGCCGTGCTGTCGC
>NZ_JBFUBU010000255.1:0-399 GCF_056405595.1 Polaromonas sp. P1_G1 | reverse complement strand
GTACAGGGTCTCAAAGTTGTGCTCCAGTGTGGGCCGGCCAAACAGGCCCACCTGGGCGATATAGGGCGGGCGCATGCGTGGCTCGCCGCGCTTGCCTTCGATGCTCTCGATCATGGCGGACTCTTCGCCGCAGATGTAGGCGCCGGCACCGCGGCGCAATTCAATGGTGGGCAGCGGGCACGGCGGGTTGGCACGCAGTTGGGCCAGCTCGTCCTCCAGAATGGCGCGGCAGCCGTGGTATTCGTCGCGCAGGTAGATGTAGCAGGACTCTATGCCCACCACCTGGGCGGCAATCAACAGGCCCTCCAGAAAGCGGTGCGGGTCGCGCTCCAGGTAGGTGCGGTCTTTGAAGGTACCGGGTTCGCCCTCGTCGATGTTCACGGCCATGAGTTTGGGGGC
>NZ_JBFUBU010000254.1:0-400 GCF_056405595.1 Polaromonas sp. P1_G1 | reverse complement strand
CCACTGGTGGCCCACACCGGGCGCGCCGGGCAGGCTGATGGCCTTGACCGGCAGGCCCGGCTTGACCAGCCCCGGCGAGAACCAGCTATTGGCCACCTTGGGGCCAAAAAAATCGCCCGCCCGCACTACGATCACTTTGCAGCCCTGGCCGCTGACGGCGCGCAAGCGGCGCTCCAGCTCTACGCGGATGGCGCCTTTGCGGGTGACGGGGTTTTGCGGCGAATCCTCTCGCAGCAGGGGGAAGGCGTCGGGCCCAAAGTTGTAGACCGTGCCGGGCAGCACGATGGTGGATCCCTGCGCCTGTGCGGCGGCAATGGTGTTGTCCACCATGGGCAGAACCACCTCCGCCCAGCGGCGGTAGCCCGGTGGGTTGACGGCGTGCACGATGACGGCGCAGCCC
>NZ_JBFUBU010000253.1:0-400 GCF_056405595.1 Polaromonas sp. P1_G1 | reverse complement strand
GTCCAAGCGCGTTCCAGTCGCTTGCACAGCTGCAACAAGGCCTTGGTTTGCAACTGGGTGTCGAGCACGATGGGCTGGTCGATCATGGGTTCAAGTGTAGCGACAGGCTTGCCCGACAATAGGAGAATTTCCCTTCATCCGGCGCCGCGCACCGGCGAAGCCTGGGTTTTGAATGTTTTAGTGCTCTAGCCCCCGTAACCACCGCGCCAATAGCTCCTATTTTGATAGCAGAAACTTATTCTTCCAGCGCCACTCTGGATGCCTGCAGCAACATTTTGCGCACCGTGTTTGGCTACGACGCCTTCCGCGGCCCGCAGCAGGCCATCGTGGAACACGTGGCCGATGGCGGCGATGCGCTGGTGCTCATGCCCACGGGCGGAGGCAAGAGTCTGTGTTACCA
>NZ_JBFUBU010000252.1:0-401 GCF_056405595.1 Polaromonas sp. P1_G1 | reverse complement strand
GTTCAAGAAAATGCCAACCACCGACAGCGCGAACAACATCGCGCCCAACGACAGGAAAAGTCCTAAGGTCAAGGTCATACTTTGGTCTCCGCTTGCGACTCACCCACTTCAGGGGCTAGGGCTGCTTGGGTTGCGGCCATCTTCACCACGGTCATCCGGTCGCGTGACATCACGCGCACCTGGTCGCCGGGGCTCACATACTTGCTGTCCTTGCGGGTACGCAGGGTCAGAGCGATAGCCGCGATCACGGCAACCAACAAAATCGCGGCCGCAACTTCCAGCGGCAGCAGGTACTGGGTGTAGAGCAACTTGCCCAGTTCTTTGGTATTGGACGCGCCAGCCACCGCCGCGGCATTCGCAGCTTGGGGGTCATCCACCACACGAAAGCCACCCATCAGTAC
>NZ_JBFUBU010000251.1:0-401 GCF_056405595.1 Polaromonas sp. P1_G1 | reverse complement strand
CTACTGGCCTGTGCCAGAGCCACGCCCGAAGCGCTAGCGGCGCTGCGCCAGATTCTGGACAACATGCTGGCCGCCATGGCGCAAAACCGCTCGCCCTTGGTGTTTGACCGCCAGTTTCACCAGACCATTGCCGCCATGACTGGCAACGCCGTGCTGGAACGCCTGGTGGGCGAGTTGTTTGACGAACGCCATAGCCCCATTGCGGCGCGGCTCAGCGCGCACTCCGAATCCGGCCAGACCTGGGCCACCGCGCTGCAAGAGCACGAAGCCATCCTGCGCGCCCTGGAAAACCGCGACGTGCTGGCGGCGCAAACTGCCGTGCGCATGCACCTGCAGGCCTCGGAGCAACGATGGGTGGAAAACAACCGCCGCGAATGGTCCTGAGCTAAACCGCTACATCG
>NZ_JBFUBU010000250.1:0-401 GCF_056405595.1 Polaromonas sp. P1_G1 | reverse complement strand
AGCCAAGCGGGGTCCGGCTAAACTCGCCTTCGGCTCAGACAACGCCGGCCCTGATCCGCTTGTCTCTGCGCTCCTCGGCCCAGCCAGGACGGGGCAATCGGGAGCGGGGACAAAATACAAACAAGGACTCGCCGCGGCGAGTCCTTGTTTCTTAGGTATTGGTATTCCTTCCCCACCCCTTGTGGATGCGCCGAGGAGCGGAGGTTCAGGCGGATCAGGGATCGCGTTGTCTGAGCGAAGCGCAGCGTAGCGAGTTTAGCGAGACCCCGCCTGAACCGAGCACCGCAGGTTGCCCGTAGCGAAGCGAAGGGACGCAGCAACCAGGGTCGCCTTTTCTTTTGCTTACTTTTCTTTTGGCGAAGCAAAAGAAAAGTGAGTAGCCGCCGGGCTACCCCCGGCCA
>NZ_JBFUBU010000249.1:0-402 GCF_056405595.1 Polaromonas sp. P1_G1 | reverse complement strand
GTGTATTCCTGCGGCAACGGCGGCTCCATGTGCGATGCCATGCACTTTGCCGAAGAGCTGACCGGCCGCTACCGCAAGGACCGCAAGGCCTTGGGCGCTACCGCCATCAGTGACGCCGGGCACCTGACCTGTGTGGGCAACGATCATGGCTATGACAACGTGTTTGCCCGTTACATCGAAGGCCATGGCAGGCCGGGTGATTGCCTGGTGGCACTGAGCACCAGCGGTACCAGCAAGAACGTGATCAAGGCCGCCGAGGCCGCCAAGGCGCTGGGCATGACGGTCATCATCCTTAGCGGCAAGCCCAGTGAGAAGCTGGAGCCCTTGAGCGATGTGTATGTGTGCACGCCCGGCGGCAAATACGCAGACCGCGTGCAGGAGCTGCACATCAAGGTGCTGCAC
>NZ_JBFUBU010000248.1:0-402 GCF_056405595.1 Polaromonas sp. P1_G1 | reverse complement strand
GCATAGCGGTGTGGGTATTTGTAACGGTCCAGCGCCTGCTTAAACGGCCCATCGTTCTCGGCAATCCAGCTGCGCGTGCGTTCCCACGCTGCCTCTGTGGTGGGCAACCAGTGTTCGGGGTCATGCCGCTGCAAGGCCCAGAGCATGATGTCGAGGCTTTGATCGATGACGGCGCCATCGACGAGCACCAGCACCGGAACCGTGCCTTTGGGTGAGGCAAGCAATAGTTCTGTGGGTTTGTGGGCCAGCACCACCTCACGCAATTCGCATGTCTGCCGGCTCACCGCGACTGCCATGCGGGCACGCATGGCATAGGGGCAGCGCCGGAACGAATACAGCACCGGCAGCGACATGCCAACTTCAGCCAGCAACGGGCTTGGGCAAGACGGCACCGATGTGCAC
>NZ_JBFUBU010000247.1:0-402 GCF_056405595.1 Polaromonas sp. P1_G1 | reverse complement strand
CACCCAGCATGCCTGGGCCCGCGTACCGGTGGAACCCACGCCCAGCCAGCGCGTGGCGCTGAAAGAGAAGATCAAGCGCTTGCTGAAGGAAAAGAATGCAGTGATGGTCTCGCACTACTACGTGCACCCGGACCTGCAGGACCTGGCCGAGGAAACCGGCGGCCTGGTGAGCGATTCTCTGGAGATGGCCCGCTTTGGCCGCGACCACAGCGCGCAGACGCTGGTGGTGTCGGGCGTGAAGTTCATGGGCGAGACCAGCAAGATTTTGTCGCCGCACAAGACGGTGCTCATGCCCGATCTGGACGCCACCTGTTCGCTCGATCTGGGCTGCCCCATCACGGAGTTCAACGCCTTTTGCGATGCCCACCCGGACCGCACCGTGGTGGTTTACGCCAACACCAG
>NZ_JBFUBU010000246.1:0-402 GCF_056405595.1 Polaromonas sp. P1_G1 | reverse complement strand
CCCGCAGTCTGGGTCCCTACGCTTCGCTTCGGGCAACCTGCGGTGCTCGACTACGGCGGGGTCTCGCGCAAACTCGCCTTCGGCTCAAACAAGCGCGATCCCTGATCCGCCTACGTCTGCGCTCCTCGGCCCAGCCAGGACGGGGCAAKCGGGARCGGGAACGGGGACCAAAGAYAGAAATACAAAGAAGACCAATACAAACAAGGACWCGCCAAGGCGAGTCCTTGTTTCTTCAGGTATTCGGTATTGGTATCCGGCTGTTTGGTATTTCTTCTCCCCGCTCCCACCCTTGTGGATGCGCCGAGGAGCGGAGGTYCAGGCGGATCAGGGATCGCGTTGTCTGAGCGAAGCGCAGCGTAGCGAGTTTAGCGAGACCCCGCCTGAACCCGAGCACCGCAGGTT
>NZ_JBFUBU010000245.1:0-402 GCF_056405595.1 Polaromonas sp. P1_G1 | reverse complement strand
GATTTATGACTGGGTGTGCGAGGTGCGCCGCGCCAAGCTGCCCGACCCGGCCGTCATTGGCAACGCCGGCAGCTTCTTCAAGAACCCCACGGTGAGCGTCGAGCAGTGCGCCGACATCATCGCCCGCGACCCCAAGGTGGTGCATTACCGCATGGACGACGGCTCGGTGAAGCTGGCCGCCGGCTGGCTCATCGACTCCTGCGGCTGGAAAGGCAAGAGCGTGGGCCAGGCCGGCGTGTACGAACGCCAGGCCCTGGTGCTGGTGAACCGCGGCGCGGGCGTGGACGGCAACGGCGCCACAGGCGGCGAGGTGATGACCCTGGCCAAGGCCATCCAGACCAGCGTGTACGAGCGCTTTGGCATCCGGCTGGAGCCGGAGCCGGTGGTGGTGTAGCCATCTTG
>NZ_JBFUBU010000244.1:0-403 GCF_056405595.1 Polaromonas sp. P1_G1 | reverse complement strand
GTTGTAGACGCTGCCCGTCACCAGCGGGCGGTCCGGGTCACCGTCCACAAAGCTGATCACGACTTCCTGTCCTATCCGAGGCAAGAACAGGCTGCCCCAGCCCTTGCCGGCCCATGACTGCGCAACCCGCACCCAACAAGAACTCTTGTCATCCTTGGCGCCCAACCGGTCCCAGTGGAACTGCACCTTGATACGCCCATGTTCATCCGTCCAGATTTCCTCTCCCGACGGTCCGACCACAAAGGCCGTCYGGCTGCCTGACACCCGTGGCAAGGCGGTGTGCCGCGGAGTGCGGTACGGCACCGTGGCGTCAAACGCTTCAAACGCATTGCAATACTGCGCCGCACTGGCCCAGTGCGTCACCGAACGCAATACCAGTGCCGTGTTCAGCGCGGTACGGGGG
>NZ_JBFUBU010000243.1:0-403 GCF_056405595.1 Polaromonas sp. P1_G1 | reverse complement strand
GATAGCGGACACTGTGTCCAATAAAGGGCTTCGTGGCCGCTATCTTCCGGGCACTGGCAAATGCCTCCAAGCACCTTGCGCAGCCCTCCGGCCACTACCAGACACAACGCGATCTCGTGTTCAGGAGACCTCTATGAAAACCCGTTTACCTGCACCTGCAGAGGTAGTGGACCGCCGCATCCAGCGCACCCGGGACGCGCTGCGTGAGGCATTGATGCAGCTGATGGTGGAGTGCGGCTGGGACGCTATCGACGTGCTGACGTTGTGTGACCGCGCCAATATTGGCCGCTCGACCTTCTACCAGCACTATCCCAACAAGGAGGAGCTGCTCAAGGCCAACTTTGCCGGGCTGCGCGACGCCTTGTTGGCGCAGGCGCTTGCAGGCCCTGCGCAGCCAGGGCAA
>NZ_JBFUBU010000242.1:0-403 GCF_056405595.1 Polaromonas sp. P1_G1 | reverse complement strand
CCTGGGACGGCGATCATCATCCCTTGGTCGCTCGGGTGGCACCGACGGAATCGACTATGCCGGTGTTTCCGACCTACGACCTCGAATCCCAGTTCCACACCATGGCTCAGGTGCGCGAGCACTCGGCGGTGCCCGTACCCGCGGTGTACTGGTCAGAATCCGACCCGGACGCGTTGGGTGCGCCGTTCTTCGTGATGGAACGAATCTCCGGCGACGTGCCGCCAGACGTCATGCCGTACAACTTCGGATCGTGGGTCACCGAAGCGTCCCCCGAGCAGCGAAAAACCCTCCAGCGCAGCTCGGTCGACGTCCTGGCTCAATTGCACGCCATCGACAAGCCGTGTGAGCGTTTCGACTTCCTCCGACTCCCGAATTCGGGAACGACTGCACGAGACGCATTCAC
>NZ_JBFUBU010000241.1:0-403 GCF_056405595.1 Polaromonas sp. P1_G1 | reverse complement strand
GAGCAAGGCAGCGCGCTGGTGGACAAGGCGGGCGAGACCATGACCGAGGTGGTGACCAGCATCCGCCGCGTGACGGACATCATGGGCGAGATCAGCGCCGCCAGCACCGAGCAATCGGCCGGGGTAACCCAAGTAGGTGAGGCCGTGACCCAGATGGACCACGCGACCCAGCAAAACGCCGCGCTGGTGGAGCAAATGGCCGCCGCGGCCAGCAGCCTCAAGAGCCAGGCGCAAGACCTGGTGCACGTGGTGTCCACCTTCAAGCTGGGCGGCGCAGACGACCGTCCTGCGCTGGCCTACGCTTAGGGCGCGGCTAGTTCAGGTCCAGGTATTTCTTGGCCAGCGCCTTGCCGTGGGTCTTGCGGACCTCGGCAATGTGCTTCCACAGCTGGGTGGCGATGGC
>NZ_JBFUBU010000240.1:0-403 GCF_056405595.1 Polaromonas sp. P1_G1 | reverse complement strand
ACCCGGGCCAGCATGGGGGCCAGGTCTTTGTCGACCATGGCGCCAAAGATGGCGTGGGTGGTGGGGTAAAAGCCCATGGCGTCCAGGTTGGCGGCCAGCGCGGCCACCGAATGCGGGTTGTGTGCCACGTCCAGCACCAGCGTGGGCTGGCCCGGAATGATCTGAAAGCGCCCCGGCAGCTCCACCAGCGCCAAGCCCACGCGCACGGCCTGGGCCGTGACGGGCAACTTCTCACGCAGCGCAGTCAGTGCGGCCAGCACGCCAGAGGCGTTGACCAATTGGTTGGCACCCCGCAGCGCCGGGTAGGCCTGGCCGCTGTAGCGCCGGCCCCGGCCGGCCCAGCCCCATTGCTGTTTGTCGCCCGACACGTTGAAGTCTGTGCCCACGCGCCACAGGTCAGCGC
>NZ_JBFUBU010000239.1:0-404 GCF_056405595.1 Polaromonas sp. P1_G1 | reverse complement strand
CCATAGCACCCTGGAAGAACTGCATTTGGCCGGTGCCTTGGTGCGCGGCCTGGGTAGCGACAGCATCGACTACCGCTTGCGCAATGCCGAGTTTGTGGCCACCGAAGGTGTGCGCTACCTGGGTACCAGCATCGCTTCTTTGTCACAGCTGCAGCGAGTTCTGGTTGTAGGTTCCAACCTCCGTAAAGACCATCCCCTGTTCGCCCAGCGCATTCGCCAAGCTACCAAAGTCGGTGGTGTGGTCAGCGCCATCACTTCCAGCACCCCTGACTGGGCGTTGCCCGTGACGCACAGCGTGCAAGTGCCTGCGTCTGCCTGGGTGCAATCCCTGGCCGACATTGCCACCGCCGTAGCTGCAGAGAAGGGCGTTTCAGCGCCCGCTTCCGGAACCGCCAGTGTTCAGG
>NZ_JBFUBU010000238.1:0-404 GCF_056405595.1 Polaromonas sp. P1_G1 | reverse complement strand
ATGTGAGTGGAAGCGATTGGTCCGAGTTGCTGACGAGTCAGCCTTTCGTTCGGTACGACCGAGAGTCGTTCGGCGGCCGTCAGGTGGACCGGTTCCTGCGCGCTTCGCACCTGCAGGTGCGTGAGGTCTGCGAACTCGATGAGTTGGAGGCCATCGTCCAACTGGTGGCTAAAGGGGTTGGCGTTGCGCTATTGCCTCAAACCGAAAGCTTCAAGCGATGGCCTGCCACTGTGCGTGCGATCGATCTCGGAGAGCGCACGTTTTACCGCGATATCGGGCTTGTACATCGATCGAATCACAGCATGGGTGACGCTGCGCAACGACTGGCCGGTATGGTGTGCACCAAGTACGGCAGCACAGGAACTGGCCCGACGTCAAAGCCTCCCAAGACATCGCTCTTACTG
>NZ_JBFUBU010000237.1:0-404 GCF_056405595.1 Polaromonas sp. P1_G1 | reverse complement strand
CTGTGGGTGGGCGGCGTGGTGTTGGGCGCGGGCCTGGGGCTGCTGCAGATGCACACGCTCACCCAGTTTGCCCACGTAGGCGCGCGCCTGGGGCGCGGCCGGGTGTCGGGCCTGAGTGCGCTGGCTGGCCCCTGCGGCGGCTTCATCGGCGGGCTGCTGGGTGGCACGCTGGGCACGGTGGTGGGGCTGCAGGCGCTGTTCCTGCTGTTTGTGCCGGTGTTCTGGTGGCTGGGCTGGCACGCCTACCGCGAGAGCACACGCCCTACGATGTTTTTGATCTAAAGAATCAACTTTTTATTCTTTTGAGTTTTGAAGAGCCGCCTTTAGAGTGCACTGCATTCGCGGCTTTTTCCGCATCTTTCGCAAGCTGGAAAGGCCTGTTTATAAGTGAAATAGGCCTATAG
>NZ_JBFUBU010000236.1:0-406 GCF_056405595.1 Polaromonas sp. P1_G1 | reverse complement strand
ACACAGCACACTCCTATTCTCAAGCGCGTCGGCGCTGTCTTGTTGGTAGTCGGCTTGATCGACATTGCGGTGATGATTTACTGCATTGCCAACCGCATTTCGTATTCGTCGAGCTTCAACATATTTGCGGTATTCGCTGGCATCTTTCTGCTGCGTGGCAGTCTTCGGGCGGCTTCGTTAGTTCGGTGGTTCGCTGTTTTTATGCTTGCAGCTTTCGTTGCATTGCTGATTGCATGGCCCTTCATGCAGCCCTTCGCCCTTACGCTCACACAGTTCCGCCTTAATCCGGGTACGTCATTTGCTAAGTTCACATTTATGGCGTTCGTTCTAGGCCTCTTTGTTTGGCTAATTAGGGAACTTGGGCGCGAGCCAGTCATAGCCGCCCGTGCCAGCGCTGGGAGAAAAC
>NZ_JBFUBU010000235.1:0-406 GCF_056405595.1 Polaromonas sp. P1_G1 | reverse complement strand
GGCTGGGGGAGTGGGTGTTAAAAAAACGGTACTTAAAAGCTCAGGCAATCAACGGCACCAACGTCATCACCAAGGTCACACTGACCAAGGCCACCAACGTAGACACCGCCACGCTGGCCGTGACCAGATCCTCCGCCTTTTGATACCGCTGCGAGAACAAGAACACATTGGCACCGATGGGCAGCGACGCCGCCACCACCAGCACCGTGAGCGACATGCCGCGCAGGCCAAACACATAGCCCGCCAGCGCCATGAGCGCGGGGTGCAGCAGGGTCTTCACCGCAGACACGACCAGGGCGCCTTTCAGATGTCGGCCGATGGAGGCCTGCGACAGCGTGACGCCCACCAGTACCAGCGCCACCGGGCCAAAGGCGTTGCCCAGCAACAGCAGGGGCCGGTCCACCAC
>NZ_JBFUBU010000234.1:0-406 GCF_056405595.1 Polaromonas sp. P1_G1 | reverse complement strand
GTGACACCGGTGCAGCAGGTGGTGTGGGGCCTGGAGCCCGCGTTGATGCGCCTGGCGCTGGTAGACCCGCGCATCTTTACCGACAAGCAGCACGCGGCCCGCGTCTTGGTGCAGGAGTTGACGCATCGCAGCCTGGCGTTTACTTCACCGCAGAGTCCGGGCTTCGCTGAGTTTTTCCAGCAGGTGCAAGACGCCCTGGCCCCCGTAGTCGACGCCGATATCACCAGTGCCGAGCCCTTTGAACATGCGTTGGCGGATTTGCGCCATCTGTGGGATGCCCAGGCCCGGCAACAGGAGGCCTCCCGTGCGCAGGCTGTGCGAGCCCTGCAGCAGGCCGAGCAGCGCAACCTGCTGGCTGAAAAGATTGCCCGCGAAATTGACTCCCACCCCGATGCGGCCAAGGTGC
>NZ_JBFUBU010000233.1:0-408 GCF_056405595.1 Polaromonas sp. P1_G1 | reverse complement strand
GGGTAGCCAATACGGTCCGCCTCGCGCTGCAGCAGCGCGGGGTCTTGGTCGGCCGCGTGGTAGCCGGGCACCAGCGGCACGCCGGCCTTTTCCATCAGCTGTTTGGACTCGGCCTTCAGCCCCATGGCCAGAATGGCGGATGCGGGCGGGCCGATGAACACCAGCCCCGCTTTGGCACAGGCCTGGGCGAACTCTTCGTTCTCGCTCAAAAAGCCATAACCCGGGTGGATGGCCTGTGCACCCGTGGCCTGCGCCGCGGCAATGATTTTTTCCCAGCGCAGGTAGCTGTCTTTGGGGGCGCTGCCGCCGATGTGAATGGCTTCGTCGCAGGCCGCTACGTGCTTGGCGTTCGCATCGGCATCGGAATACACCGCGACAGTTTTGATAGCGAGTCGCGCAGCAGTGGCA
>NZ_JBFUBU010000232.1:0-409 GCF_056405595.1 Polaromonas sp. P1_G1 | reverse complement strand
GGCACGGCAAAGTCAGCGCCCTGTACCGCCACAAACTCGCCCGACCGGAACCAGCCCTTCACGCCACCCAGCGGCACCGGGTAGCCCACGCGCACGCCGTCGCCCTGCAGCAGCACCTCGGCATCTGGCTGAGCCGGCAGCACGTGGYGGCTGGGGCGGCTGTCCAGCAAGCGACGCGTGTAGGCGTGCTGCGGCTGGGCAAACACCTCGGCCACGGCGCCGTGTTCCACGATGTGGCCCGCTTCCATCACCGCCACACGGTCGGCAAACTGGCGCACCAGGTTCAGGTCGTGGGTGATCAGCAGCACGGCCATGCCGTATTTGTGCTGCAACTGGTCCAGCAAATCGAGAATCTGGCGACGCACCGTCACATCCAGCGCGGTGGTGGGCTCGTCGGCCAAGAGCAACT
>NZ_JBFUBU010000231.1:0-412 GCF_056405595.1 Polaromonas sp. P1_G1 | reverse complement strand
CGGTACGAAAGGCCTGACTGAGCGCGAAAGCACTTACCAGACTCAAGAGTGTCATCCAAGGCACGGTGGCTTCAGATTCAGCGGATGGATCAGACACAGAGGACATGGGTTGGTCCCTAGCGTACCGCACAGGCGGTTTCAACCGCAGCTACGCCACGCGGCGTTCCCACAAACCCACGCCGGCCTGTTTGGCATCGTGTTTGGCCAAGGCAGCCAGGTTCGCCACATCCTCTGCCCGCGTGTACTGGCTGCCGTCAATGGCGACTGCGCCAATCGACAGCGTGGTGCAGGGAAAGAAGCGCATCACGCCATGGCGGTCTTCGGCCTCAATGCCGCCCCGGCTCCGCGCTTCTTCATCAAACATGGCCTGCGCGCGTTCGGAAAATTCCTGCACCAGGCGTTCGCATCGCAG
>NZ_JBFUBU010000230.1:0-413 GCF_056405595.1 Polaromonas sp. P1_G1 | reverse complement strand
GGTCAGCAGGTTCATCGCGAAGTTCTGCTCGCGGTTGCGGGTGGTCACGCCCCAGACCGCATTCTTCAGGTGGTTGAAGTCTTTCAGCGTCTTCAGTACGGCCGTGGTACCACGGATCTCGGTCACACGGGCATACAGGCTGGGTTCGCCGGGGGATTCGAAGTAGACAAACTGGTTGATCATCATGCTGGGCACCACGGGACCGTCCACCTTGTAGAAGGTGTGCGGGCCTTGTTGCCAGCTTTCCACGGCCTGGCCATGCGTGGCCCAGAAGTCGGAGGGCAGGGCTAAGGCACCGGAGTACAGCAGGTCGCCGTCTTCCAGCGTCTTGTCGTTCTGGTAGTCGTCGGTGGCCAGGCCCAGCGCACGGGCCTTGACCCGCATGTTGATGTCCTTGGACACCAGTACCACCT
>NZ_JBFUBU010000229.1:0-414 GCF_056405595.1 Polaromonas sp. P1_G1 | reverse complement strand
GGCTTTGAACAGCGCACTGAACAGGCCAATCGTCATGGCGTAGTACATGCACAAGGTCCATTGGCGCATGGGCGTGAACCAAGCCGGGTCGAGGGCCCCGCCAAAGAGCTCTATGTCGGTGCCTGCCGACAGGCCCGCCATGCGCATATTCAGCAGCAGCCAGCCCACAAAGGTCCAGTACAGCGCGCTGCGGTTCACCACGGCGGTGAGCAGCATGAAGATGGCCAGCACGCCAATGCCGGCCTCCAGCATCACACCGGTTTTCTGGTGCGACACCTGCGCCATGTCCAAGGCATGCGGCTCCCAAGCATCCGCAGAAATCTTGGCAGGCCCCCGATAAACGGCCCGGCACAGCAGGCTCCAGGGCGCAGCAGACTCAGCGGGCTGCAGTGAGAAACCAGCGCGGCTGCGCTG
>NZ_JBFUBU010000228.1:0-415 GCF_056405595.1 Polaromonas sp. P1_G1 | reverse complement strand
GTTTTTCAACTGGGTGCGTTCGGGGTTTGATGTGAACCTGCCGCCCAAGGCCGGGCTGTTGCTGCCCTTCATCAAGGAAGTGACCTACCCCTTGGGGGTTTTGGGCTTTGTGGTGCTGACCTATTTGGTGATCGTGGGCTCCAGCAATGCGGTGAATCTGACCGATGGCCTCGATGGTTTGGCCATCATGCCCGTGGTGATGGTGGGCTCGGCACTGGGCGTGTTTGCCTACGTGACCGGCAGCGTGGTGTATTCCAAGTACCTGTTCTTCCCCTACATCCCGGGCTCGGGCGAGCTGCTGATTTTCTGCTCGGCCATGGCTGGTGCGGGCCTGGCGTTTTTGTGGTTCAACACGCATCCCGCGCAGGTGTTCATGGGCGATGTGGGCGCATTGGCCCTAGGCGGTGCCCTGGGC
>NZ_JBFUBU010000227.1:0-415 GCF_056405595.1 Polaromonas sp. P1_G1 | reverse complement strand
GGCATTGGCCGCCTGGGCCAGGCGCTGTAACTAGGCGCGCTGCAGCTTGTAGGCCTCTACCATGCCGGGGGTGCCGCGCAGCTGGACAACCAATTCCCCGCGGCGAAAGATTACGTGCTTGACCGTGTCCTGGCGCCCCTGGTAGATCACGGTGTCACCGTCCTTGAACTTGGGCATGACCGGCATCAACTGCCGAGCGGCCTGGGCGCTCGTGGGGTGCAGCAGGCGGGCGATGGGCGGATGCGTTTCTGCCAATTTCTCCATGGCCTTAGCCATGGCGCCTTTGATTTCGGAGGCGGTGAACGGCTTGCGCAGGTGAAACAACGCCTGGGCCTTTTGGGCCTGCTGGACCAGGGTGGCATCCATGTGGGCTGGGCCTTTTGGGCCTGCTGGACCAGGGTGGCATCCATGTGGG
>NZ_JBFUBU010000226.1:0-416 GCF_056405595.1 Polaromonas sp. P1_G1 | reverse complement strand
CCGTCGGACGGGCCGCCCATGCCTTCGCGGCCGCCCAGCAGCTGCAGCTCGGTGGCCACAATGTCCACGGTGCTCTTTTCCACGCCCGCTTGGTCGATGTACTTGCCGTACTTCAGGCGGCCTTCCACGTAGATGGGGCGGCCCTTCTTCACGTATTCGCCGGCGATCTCGGCCAGGCGGTCGTAAAAGGTGACGCGGTGCCACTGGGTGTCTTCCACCGTCTCGCCGGTGTTGCGGTCTTTACGGCGGCTGCTGGTGGCCACGCTGACGTTGGCCACGGCCTGGCCAGAGGGTAGGTAGCGGATTTCGGGGTCACGGCCACAGTTGCCGACCAGAATGACTTTATTGACGGATGCCATGGTTTTCTCCAGAAAAGTGGGACGATTATGCCGCCCGGACCGCCACCGGGGCCCGCA
>NZ_JBFUBU010000225.1:0-417 GCF_056405595.1 Polaromonas sp. P1_G1 | reverse complement strand
AAAGAAAAGGCGACCCTGGTTGCTGCGTCCCTCCGCTTCGCTGCGGGCAACCTGCGGTGCTCGGTCCAGCCGGGGTCTCGCTAAACTCGCCTTCGGCTCAAACAACGCGATCCCTGATCCGTCTGGTCCTGCGCTCCTCGGCGCATCCACAAGGGGTGGGGAAGGAATACCAAGTCCAAATACTGAAAACCACAAGGACTCGCCGTGGCGAGTCCTTGTTTGTCTTGGTTTGTTCTTTGTATTTCTGTCTTCTGTTCCCGCTCCCGCTCCCGCTCCCGATTGCCCCGTCCTGGCTGGGCCGAGGAGCGCAGACGTAGGCGGATCAGGGATCGCGCTTGTCTGAGCGAAGCGAGTTTGCGCGAGACCCCGCCGTAGTCGAGCACCGCAGGTTGCCCGTAGCGAAGCGTAGGGACCCAG
>NZ_JBFUBU010000224.1:0-417 GCF_056405595.1 Polaromonas sp. P1_G1 | reverse complement strand
GTCATAGTGGATGCGGTGGCCATTGAATGTGAGCGCCGAATAGCGGAACAAGAGCACGTCATCCGGCACGATGTGGCGCTCCCATGCTGAGGCTGCCGGGGCAGGCGTGGGTGCGGGCACCACGTCATCCGGCCGGGGCGTATCACGGTAGACGATGTTGTGGTGTTCGGTCAGTGCGGGGCGGGCTTCGCCGTTGCGGCTGATCTCGTGGCGAACCTTCACGAAGATCAGATTGCCGGTGCGGCCCGACTTTTCTTTCACATCCACAATGGTCGAGGTGCGTCGCAGCGCATCACCGACCAACAGGGGCGCATGAAACGCGAAGTCACTGCCAGCCCACATTCTGCGAGGCAGTGGTACGGGAGGCAGGAAGCTCCCGCGCTTGGCATGCCCGTCGGCCCCGATCTCGGATTGCGC
>NZ_JBFUBU010000223.1:0-417 GCF_056405595.1 Polaromonas sp. P1_G1 | reverse complement strand
GCACTAGCCCGCGCAAGATGGCCACCAAGGGGGTGTGGCGCGCACGCGCCAACAGTTCCAGGGAATCGCTCATAGTGGTTTCCAGTTCAAGTGAATGTGGTGGACTGCCGCCACAAAGGCGGCCTTGGCATCAAGGATGTCGAACGACAAGCCCAGATGCTGGGCCGCGGTTTGGTAGTGGGCCGCCAACTGCGGTGAACCCAGCAGCTTGAACGTGCCCTGCGGGCCCGTGCCTGCACTGCCCTGCAGCACGTCTTTGAGTTCAGTGCCAATGAGCAAACCGCTCAAGTAGGCGGTGGTGCTGGAGGCGGGCATGTCCTTGCAGACCACACGCGCCCGGACGCTGAAAATCTGGTGGCTCAGCGCATGGTGGCCTGCGGCCTTCACGCCTTCTGCAAAAGCTGTCTCGTCCCACAC
>NZ_JBFUBU010000222.1:0-418 GCF_056405595.1 Polaromonas sp. P1_G1 | reverse complement strand
GCGCATATTCCATGCCAGCTAGCAGCCTRAAACCTATTTAACGCTCGACCGCCAGGGCGACGCCCATGCCGCCACCAATGCACAGCGAGGCCACGCCCTTCTTGGCGCCGCTGCGCTGCATTTCGTGCAGCAGCGTCACCAGGATGCGGGCACCGGACGCGCCGATGGGGTGACCGATGGCGATGGCGCCACCGTTCACGTTCACCTTGGCAGGGTCGATGTCCAGCAGCTTGTTGACGGCGCAGGCCTGCGCGGCAAACGCTTCGTTCAGTTCAAACAGGTCCACGTCCTGCGCCTTCCAACCGGCGCGGGCCAAGGCACGCTGGGTGGCGGACACGGGGCCCAGGCCCATGAGGGCGGGGTCCAGACCGGTGGTGCCAAAGCTGACGATGCGGGCCAAGGGTGTCAGGCCCAGAGC
>NZ_JBFUBU010000221.1:0-419 GCF_056405595.1 Polaromonas sp. P1_G1 | reverse complement strand
GCCATATGCTGGGTTATGGCAGCGACATGGCCTTTCACCGCACGCTGAACGACCTGCTGGCCGTCCCGCTGGACGCCGAGGCCGATGGCACCCTGCACATGCTCGCCGACGCCAATGCGCTGGCCGGTGCAGGCAAGACGGTGGAGGTGCAGGGTCGCCACCACAGTGGGGCCACCTTTCCCATCAGTCTGTCGGTCTCGCGCATTCCGCAGTACACACAAGAAACCTATGTGGCGGTGCTGCGCGATGTCACCCAGCAGCGCCAGGACGAGGAGGAAATCCGCCGTCTGGCGTTTTACGACCCCCTGACCGGCCTGCCCAACCGSCGCCTGCTGATSGACCGGGTGCGCCAAGCGATGGCCAACTCCTCGCGCTTGGGGCAGCACGGTGCGCTGATGTTTCTGGACCTGGACCACTTC
>NZ_JBFUBU010000220.1:0-419 GCF_056405595.1 Polaromonas sp. P1_G1 | reverse complement strand
ATGTGGAACTGGGCATGGGCGTAGGCATCGTCGCATCGGTTGCGGTGGACGAGGAGCGCGACGCGCACCTGCGCATCCTCGACGCGGGCCACCTGTTCCAGGTGAACGTGACGCGGCTCGGGCTGCGCCGCGGGGCGTGGCTGCGGGGGTATGCCTATCGGTTTATTGAGACGTTTGTGCCTACGCTGAGTAAGGAGGTGGTGGCGAAGGTATTGAATAGTGCGGCGGAGAGAGCGGCTTGACGAAGCTTCACGATGAATACAGTTCAAATAGGTTGCTCGACTTAAGGTGCTAGTCGCTCTCGAGCAATTTCAGGCCATGAATCAGCCTGTATTTAAGCAGCTGGACGGATACCATATGTCTCAACAGCAGTTCATGCGAAGAACTGGCGTATTGAACAATGGGAGGAAGGCCAATGG
>NZ_JBFUBU010000219.1:0-419 GCF_056405595.1 Polaromonas sp. P1_G1 | reverse complement strand
CTCCGGCATAGGCGTCACCGCCGTGGTGCAGTCCAGCACCGCCACCGCACTTATCGTCTCGGCCTTTGTCGGCCAGGGACTCATGAGCCTGCCCTCGGCCCTGGCCGTGATGCTGGGCGCCGCCATTGGCACCAGCCTGATGGCGGTGGTGTTCTCGCGCGACCTGTCCTGGCTATCGCCGCTCTTTATCTTCGTGGGCGTGGTGCTGTTCATCTCGCGCCAGTCCACCACCTGGGGCCGCGTGGGCCGCGTGCTGATCGGGTTGGGGCTGATGCTGCTGGCGCTGCGCCTTGTCACACAGTCGGCCAATGTGCTGATCCAGGCCGCGCCGGTCAAGGCGCTACTGGGCACGCTGACCAGTGACCTGCTGCTGGAAATTACCGTGGGTGCCGCGCTGGCTCTGGTGTCGTACTCCAGCC
>NZ_JBFUBU010000218.1:0-421 GCF_056405595.1 Polaromonas sp. P1_G1 | reverse complement strand
GGTGCAGGCTGGACTCAACCTGGCAATGGCAGCCAGCTCGCGCTCCAGTTGGGCGATGCGGGCCTCCAACAGGTGAATCTCATCGACCAACAGCTTGGCTGTACCCCGGATCAGATCGGGCACAGCGGTGCTGGGGTCTGCCAGCACCCGGCTGATCGCTTCCACACCAGTGCGCGCTCCTACGGGAATCGCAATCCCAAACTCTCGGCAGAAGCCGCGTAGTGCATTGATGCGCGAAGTGCGTGTCCCCATCCACAGGCTGCGGATGCGGTGCATGCCTTGCAAGGCTTGTTGTTCTACCGACTTCACCCGCACCGGGCGCATATCGGATGCACGGGCGGCCTCCAGCAGCGCTGCGGCATCGGCTGCATCGGTCTTGTTGCGCTTGACGTAGGCACGGATGTACTGGGCAGGCAGCAAG
>NZ_JBFUBU010000217.1:0-421 GCF_056405595.1 Polaromonas sp. P1_G1 | reverse complement strand
GTTCTGGAGTCCGCCATTGCCAATGCTGAGCACAATGATGGCGCCGACATCGACGAACTGAAGGTGAAAACCATCTACGTTGAGCAAGGTGCTTCTCTGCGTCGCTTCACGGCACGTGCCAAAGGCCGTGGCAATCAAATCCGCAAGCCCACGTGCCACGTGTACGTGACGGTTGGTAACTGAAAGAGGCCAGGAAGATATGGGACAAAAAATCCACCCAACCGGCTTTCGCTTGGCGATCAGCCGTAATTGGTCTTCTCGTTGGTACGCTAGTAACCGCGATTTCGCGGGCATGCTGGCCGAAGACATCAAGGTGCGTGAGTACCTGAAGGCCAAGTTGAAGAATGCTTCGGTTTCGCGCATTCTGATCGAGCGTCCTGCCAAGAACGCACGTATCACCATTTTCTCGGCTCGTCCGGGC
>NZ_JBFUBU010000216.1:0-422 GCF_056405595.1 Polaromonas sp. P1_G1 | reverse complement strand
CAGTGGTGTTGGCGATGGCAAAGGGCTGCAGTGCGCTGGCCGTCATGAGGGCGGCAATGGCCACCGGCCCCACGGCCAGCGTCATGCTGGAGCCAACCAGCGCATAAGCCACCACAGGCAAGATGCTGGCGTACAGCCCCATCTCGGCCGGCAGGCCGGCCAAGAGTGTGTAGGCCAGGCTTTGCGGAATCACCAGTACCGCGACGATGAGCCCGGCCGACACATCGCCGCCCAACCAGGCGCGCTGGTAGTGGCGCAGCCAGTGCGGCAACCAGGCGAAGCGGGTGGCGGCGGGCGGCATGGTGTGGCGCTTATTCGGCCTGGGTCAACGAATACAGTTGGGCCGAGCGTGCGCCTGAGCGGCAAAACGCCAGTACGGGCTGGGGCGCATCTTTCATCGCCTCGCGCATGGCCTGCACCTG
>NZ_JBFUBU010000215.1:0-423 GCF_056405595.1 Polaromonas sp. P1_G1 | reverse complement strand
GTGCAGAGTACACGGGGGCTATGGGCCGCTTTGGCTTAAATTCTGCAGCGATGGACACGCAGGTGCTGGGCTGCACGCACTACCCGTTTGTCGAGGCCGTGCTGCGCCGCTCCATTGGTGACCAGGTTGCGTTACTGGAAGGCGGCGCGCCGGTGGCACGCCACACCCGGCGCCTGCTGGACGCTGCGGGCCTGTTAGCGGCAGCGGCCACAGAGCCGGTGGCTTCTACCCAGTTTTTGACAACCGGGGAGATCGAAGACCTGCGCAGCGCGGCGGTGCGCTGGCTGCAGCTGGACACCAGCGTTAGCGCCTTGGCGATTTAGGAACAGGAAGAGAAGCGGAGCAGAAAGCCAAGTGGCCTGTCCGACAGGAATCGAACCTGTGACCTACAGCTTAGAAGGCTGTTGCTCTATCCAACTGAGC
>NZ_JBFUBU010000214.1:0-424 GCF_056405595.1 Polaromonas sp. P1_G1 | reverse complement strand
GGACAAGGCCGTAGTGCTGGCCGCGCGCCAACTCGGCGAGCCGTCGTTTCCCGAAGCGCCCTGGCTGCGCGACCGGCCCAAAATGATTGCCAGCCTGAAAGAGGCCAACACCCGCCCCGCTACGTTGGCGGCACGCGCCTTTAACCGCGCGGTGTACAGCAACCACCCGTATGGCTGGGAGATGACGGAAGAGAGTCTGCTGCGCATCGGCGTGGAGGACCTGCGCGCGCTGCACGCCAGCGCCGTGCGGGCCTGTGATGCGAGCGTGAGCATCGTGGGCGCGTTGACCCGTGCGCAGGCTGATGCCCTGGTGACGCGATTGCTGTCGCGCCTGCCCAAGACCACGTGTGCGCCGCAGCCTGTCGTGCCCGAAGTGCTGCCGCTGAAAGAAGCCTCTGAGCAACGCATTGCCTTTGCCTCGGCT
>NZ_JBFUBU010000213.1:0-425 GCF_056405595.1 Polaromonas sp. P1_G1 | reverse complement strand
GGTAGGGCATGCCGGGCTTGACCATCACCATGTCCGCGCCCTCGGCAATGTCCATGGCCACTTCGCGCAAGGCCTCGTCGCTGTTGCCGGGGTCCATCTGGTAGACCTTTTTATTGCCCTTGCCTAGGTTTCCGGCGGAGCCTACGGCGTCGCGGAAAGGGCCGTAGAAGGCGCTGGCGTACTTGGCGCTGTAGGCCATGATGCGGGTGTGCACGAGCTTCTCCGCCTCCAGTGCCGCGCGGATGGCGCCTATGCGGCCGTCCATCATGTCGCTGGGTGCCACAATGTCCACACCGGCGCGCGCCTGGGTGAGCGCCTGCTGCACCAGCTGGGCCACGGTTTCCTCATTGAGGATGTAGCCGTTCTCTTCAGGCCGGGTCAGCAGGCGCTCACCCAGGCGCGCGCCGGTGTGGACATTGTGGCAC
>NZ_JBFUBU010000212.1:0-427 GCF_056405595.1 Polaromonas sp. P1_G1 | reverse complement strand
GTATGCGCCGATGGTGTTGCCGCCCAGCATGTCCGGCAGCCAGCGGGCCTTCTGTTCGTCGGTGCCGAAGGTGAACAGTGGGAAGCACGAGAGGCTGTGCACGCTCACCGCCACTGCAACCGCTGCCCAGCGCGAGGCGATCTCTTCGAGGACTTGGAGGTACACCTCGTACGGCTGATCGCCGCCACCGAATTCCTCGGGATACGGAAGGCTCAGCAGGCCTGCCTGTCCGAGTGCGGGGAACACGCCTTCGGGATACTTCTCGGCCTTCTCGTATTCGTTGACCTTGGGCGCGAGTACCTTGTCCGCGACATCACGCGTCAGTTCGATGAGATCGCGAGCTTCTTGGCTGGGCATCAGGCGTTCGACGGGCACGGTCGGCTCCTAGCTAGGTAGTAGTACTGGGAACGATACTGCAGTACTGTCT
>NZ_JBFUBU010000211.1:0-429 GCF_056405595.1 Polaromonas sp. P1_G1 | reverse complement strand
GCCATGGAGTATTCAGTCCCGAATTTAAAGTGGTCATACTAGATGCTGGCACTCAATTGTCAGGTCACGAACGCAGCTGTCGCTCGGGCTTCCCGCCATGCAGCTATGCGGCTGAAAATCGACAATGTTCGATTAACAATACTCAGCCACTGCGGTTGCACATCGCGCAATGCTGCGTTCGACCCAAAGCGGGCGTAGCGTGGTTCGAATTTAGCGCCCATAAGCCGACGTTTGCGGATGCAAGAAACCACATACCGTTCTCGAACAAGGTTACTTTTCGGCGATTGCGTCACGCAACGCAGCGGCCCACAGATCTTTGCACCCCAAGCGTCCGGGCCAGTGCGCAGGATATCCGGATTGCATAGTGTCCGCCTCAATCGATCCCCAGGAAAGGTAGCGCCGAGTGCGCTGTTCGCTACTGCACGAAGC
>NZ_JBFUBU010000210.1:0-429 GCF_056405595.1 Polaromonas sp. P1_G1 | reverse complement strand
GCCTACTTCAAGGCCCAGGGCCTGTTTGGTGTGCCCAAGTCGGGCGATATCGATTACTCGCAGGTGGTGAAGCTGGACCTGGGCAACGTGACGCCCAGCCTGGCCGGCCCCAAGCGCCCGCAAGACCGCATTGAGCTGGGCAAGGTGGCCAGCCAGTTTGAGTCGCTGTTCTCCAAACCCAATGCCGAGAACGGTTTTAACCAGAACGCGGCCGTGTTCCACACCCGCCACCTGGCCCGCACCTGGGACGAACCGCTGACGACCAAGGTACCCAAGACCCCCCCCGCACCGCTGGGTGCGCCACGTCAAGTAGTGGAAATGGAAAGCAAGCCTACGCTGGCCGCCAACCATGCGCCCAACACCGCTACGACTGCGGTGGCCGCGGGCAGTGGCTCGGACGTGACCATCGGCAATGGCGACGTGCTGATT
>NZ_JBFUBU010000209.1:0-431 GCF_056405595.1 Polaromonas sp. P1_G1 | reverse complement strand
CCAGCAGCACGTGGGGCGAAGCGCTCATGTTTTCCTGGCCACCGGCAATCACAATCTCGCTGTCGCCCCAAGCCACGGACTGGGCTGCCAGCATCACGGCCTTGAGACCGGAGCCGCACACGGCGTTGATGGTCAGCGCGGGGGTTTCCTTGGCGAGGCCGGACTTGATGCCGGCCTGGCGCGCGGGGTTCTGGCCCACACCGGCAGCCAGCACCTGGCCCAGGATCACTTCGCCCACGGCGTCCACGGGCAGGCCGCTGCGCTCCAGCAGGCTCTTGATGACGATGCTGCCCAACTCGGTGGCGGGAGGTTTGGCGAGAGAGCCAGCAAATTTGCCTACGGCGGTGCGAGCTGCAGCAACGATAACGATGTCTTCCATAAGGTGTCTCCTTTATTTAATCAACCAGAAATTCTCAAGCCTTGGCTTGAAC
>NZ_JBFUBU010000208.1:0-432 GCF_056405595.1 Polaromonas sp. P1_G1 | reverse complement strand
GTGCAAGCCAGCTCGGCGCTGCCAGGACTGTTTCCACCCGTGGAAATTGACGATCAGTACTACGTGGACGGTGCGCTGAAGAAAACCATGCACGCCTCGGTAGCACTGGACGATGGCGTGGACCTGATGATCTGCCTGAACCCGCTGGTTCCGTTTAACGCCACAGCCCCGCAGTTCGACAAGGTCATGCTGCGCGGCATGCCCACCGAGAAACGCAAGATTCCACGCATCGTGGATGGCGGCCTGCCCGCCGTGCTGAGTCAGACCTTCCGCTCCATGATCCACTCCCGCATGGAGCTGGGTATGAAGCACTACGCCCACGCCTACCCCAACACCGACATCGTGTGGATTGAGCCCGACCACCGCGACCCCGAGCTCTACCTGGCCAACACCTTCAGCTACGCACAACGTCGCCATCTGGCCGAGCATGCC
>NZ_JBFUBU010000207.1:0-432 GCF_056405595.1 Polaromonas sp. P1_G1 | reverse complement strand
GGTATGGGCGAACACGGAACTATCGATCTGCTTGAAAGCCCCTGAAACCGTACGGCGCAGCTCGCCTGTCAGGCCTTCAGGGCCTGTTCCAGTTGCGCCTTGTTCATGCGGGAACGTCCCTTGATTCCGCGCTGGCGTGCTTCATTGCGTAGCTGCTGCACAGTCCGACCGCCCGCGCCGCTGTGCGAGCGCAGGCCTCCGCGCCGGGCGGAAGACATGTCGTTCAGGGATGACGGACTGGCCTCCGTGGATTCTCCGTGTCGGGCGCGCTCCTTGTTGACCACGCGCGCGGCGATTTCCTTAGCCAAGGGTGCCGGCTTTCCATGGTCCAACAGGCTTTCCTTGATGTGCAAGTATTGACGTTCGCGTTTGGCGTTCCAGGCAGATTTGGGCATGAGGGCTCCTCCAGGGTGTCAGTGGTGCCATTGGACC
>NZ_JBFUBU010000206.1:0-433 GCF_056405595.1 Polaromonas sp. P1_G1 | reverse complement strand
GTGCTCGAGCCAAGCGGGGTCCGGCTAAACTCGCTTCGCTCAGACAACGCCGGCCCTGATCCGCTTGTCTCTGCGCTCCTCGGCCCAGCCAGGACGGGGCAATCGGGAKCGGGRACAGAAGAMMAATACCAAAGAACAAACCAAGACAAACAAGGACTCGCCAAGGCGAGTCCTTGTTTCTTCTGTATTCGGTATTGGTATTCCTTCCCCACCCCTTGTGGATGCGCCGAGGAGCGGAGGTTCAGGCGGATCAGGGATCGCGTTGTTTGAGCCGAAGGCGAGTTTAGCGAGACCCCGTCTGGACCGAGCACCGCAGGTTGCCCGCAGCGAAGCGGAGGGACGCAGCAACCAGGGTCGCCTTTTCTTTTGCTTACTTTTCTTTTGGCGAAGCAAAAGAAAAGTGAGTAGCCGCCGGGCTACCCCCGGCCAGCAG
>NZ_JBFUBU010000205.1:0-433 GCF_056405595.1 Polaromonas sp. P1_G1 | reverse complement strand
ACCCTGGGCTTCAATACTGCGGTGTGGCTGGTCATGCGCAACGAAGAGTGGTTGACCGGTGGCACCTTCGGCATCAACAACATTGCCCGCCCCAGCCTGGCTGGCTTCTCACTCGAAGGCAACCTGGCGTACTACTACTTTGTGCTGGCCACTGCCGTGCTGCTGGGCGCCCTGCAATGGGGCCTGCTGCGCAGTCCCTGGGGCAAGGCATTTACCGCACTGCGCGACAACCCCATCCGCGCAGAAAGCCTGGGCATCAACACGCGCTCTTACACGCTGCTGAGCTTCGCCATTGGCGCCGCCTATGCAGGTGTCGCAGGGGCCTTGTTCGCCTCGCTGGTGCAGTTCATCGAGCCGGCACCCTTTGCCGTGGGCTCCTCCATCATGATGTACCTGATGGTCGTCGTCGGTGGCCCCGGCTACTTCCTGGGCC
>NZ_JBFUBU010000204.1:0-433 GCF_056405595.1 Polaromonas sp. P1_G1 | reverse complement strand
CCTTCACGTCTTCGCGGTCGGGCAAGCCCAGGTGTTCCTTAGGCGTGACATAGCAGAGCATGGCGGTACCGAACCAGCCAATCATGGCGGCGCCAATGCCGCTGGTGATGTGGTCGTAACCGGGCGCAATGTCGGTGGTCAGGGGGCCAAGCGTGTAGAACGGGGCTTCGCCGCAGTGCTTGAGCTGCTCGGTCATATTGGCCTGCACCATGTGCATGGGCACGTGGCCGGGGCCTTCGATCATCACCTGCACGTCCTGCTGCCAGGCCTTGTGCGTCAGCTCACCCAAGGTGCGCAGCTCGGCAAACTGGGCTTCGTCATTCGCATCCGCGCCACTGCCGGGGCGCAGGCCATCACCCAGCGAGTAGCTCACGTCATACGCCTTCATGATCTCGGTCATCTCGTCGAAGTGCGTGTAGAGGAAGTTCTCTTT
>NZ_JBFUBU010000203.1:0-433 GCF_056405595.1 Polaromonas sp. P1_G1 | reverse complement strand
GGCCAGGTGCGCGAGTTCCAGCTGCGCATTCGCCTGAAATTTCGCATGCGCACGCCGCAGGGGCGCGACCTGATCGAGGACACCGAGATCATCCAGCAGCGCGACATCAGCTTCAACGAATCCGCGGTGCTGGCCAAAGAAGCTGAAGAAGGCCTGCTGTACCGCGACATGCAGTCCGACATCGTGCAGCAGCTGCTGCGCCGCATTGCCGCGGTCAAAACCCTGGACTGAACCCACATGGCCCTGGACCGCGTGGACCAAACCCTGCTGGAGCTGCTGCAAAGCGACGGCCGCATGAGCGCGCAGGCGCTGKCCGAGGTGGTCAACCTCTCGGCCCGCGCCACGCTGAACCGCATCCGCCGGCTCGAAGACGACGGCCTGATCGCGGGCTACCGCGCGTTATTGGCGCGCAAGGCGTTGGGCGAGCATGTGT
>NZ_JBFUBU010000202.1:0-434 GCF_056405595.1 Polaromonas sp. P1_G1 | reverse complement strand
GTCGTGGTAGCTGCTGCTGCCCAGCACGCGGCCGGTGGCTTCGTCGGTCACGGCAAAGGCAAAGCGGTTGCCGGCCTCGCGCATGGCCAGCGCGTCTTCGATGTATTTTCGGGTCTGCTCAGGCTCGGGCACCGAGGTGATGCGCAGGGTCCACAGCTCGCCATCAGCGGCGGCGGCGCGCAGGCCGGCTTCATGCTCCAGGCCCAGGGGAACCAGCTTCACGCCGCGGGCGGTCAGGGTGACGGGTTCTACAAATGCCATGGGGCCTTACTCCTTGTCGCTTTTCTGGCGATTGCGCCAGCGGCGGGCCAGCTGCAGGCCCAAACCACCACCGAAGCCCACCAGCACGATGCCACCGATGCTGGCATTGCTGTAGCCCGCCGCAAAGATGTCCCAGCCGATCAGGCGACCTATCCAGAAGCCCAGCAGCGCAC
>NZ_JBFUBU010000201.1:0-434 GCF_056405595.1 Polaromonas sp. P1_G1 | reverse complement strand
GGGCTTGGTGGTGCACCGGGAAGAGTGCCAGGTGGCACGCAAGCTGCAGAACAAGGACAGCGAGCGCTTCATTGGTGTGGAGTGGTCCGATGAGCCGATCCGCCCGTTTAAAACCGGCGTGGTGGTGACCGTGAACAATGGCAAGGGCGTGCTGGCCAAAGTGGCTGCAGCGCTAGCTTCGGCCGAGGCCGACATCCTGCACATCGACATGGGGCAGGACGGTGTGCAGGACGCCTCAGACCTGCGTTTCTTGGTTGCGGTGCGTGACACGGCCCACCTGGAGACTGCGCTACGCAACCTGCGCCGTACGCCCTCGGTACTGCGCGCAGAGCGCAGCAGCAACACAGCAACCAACAACAGTTAGTTGGATGCAGGTGCCGGGTAGACCACCCGCAACACCTCAATGTCGCCCACGCGGTCGGGCATCACCAGCT
>NZ_JBFUBU010000200.1:0-435 GCF_056405595.1 Polaromonas sp. P1_G1 | reverse complement strand
GTTTTTGAAACTGACCGGACGCCAAATCCGCGAGGACGCCTGATATGAGCTCTGCATCCACTTACACCCAACCCAAGCCCCAAAGCATCTGGCGCGCGCCGGAGGTCTCGTTCCGCTTCTGGCCCGTCTTCCTGCGCAACCTGCTGGTCTGGCGCAAGCTGGCCATCCCTAGCCTGGTGGGCAATATTGCTGAGCCGCTGATGTGGCTGGTCGCCTTTGGCTATGGCATGGGTGCGCTGGTGGGTCAGATCACGGTCGTTAGCCCCACGGGCAGTGTGCAGGTGCCCTACATCCTGTTTCTGGCCAGCGGCTCCATCTGCATGAGCGCCATGCAGGCCGCGTCGTTCGAGGCGCTGTACTCCGCCTTCAGCCGCATGCATGTGCAAAAGACGTGGGACGGCATCATGAACGCCCCGGTAGCATTGGACGACGTGG
>NZ_JBFUBU010000199.1:0-436 GCF_056405595.1 Polaromonas sp. P1_G1 | reverse complement strand
ACCTGTGGCAGATCGCGCATCAGCGGAAAGGAGGACATTTCGTGGGGCCTAACTTTGGCGTTGTCCGGCGAGAAAGATAAGCCGCGCAGCGGTCTTTCGCAGCTGGAGGTCCGATACGAACAGCTTGTTATGAGTTGCCACGACAGAGACTCGGAACTATTTTGAGAGGACGGCCCCAGCACGACCAGGAAACCTTTTTTTCAGCCAAGGTAGGGGTAAAGATGAGCAAAACGCCAAGCTGTGGCGAATAGACTTTGACTTCGCCAGCCTCAGAGATGTCACGATAAGCAATTTCAATCTTTTCCTCATCTTTCGACCTCACGCCGAGTGCATCGGGAATAAGCTTTGACGCATCAAGTGTGACCCCGTGCGATGAATTTTCAAGCAAAGCGTTCTCGACCTTCACTCTTGAATCGGCGGTAAGAACAATCAGTTC
>NZ_JBFUBU010000198.1:0-436 GCF_056405595.1 Polaromonas sp. P1_G1 | reverse complement strand
CGGCAGCGCCGTTACCACCGCTCAAGGGCGCGGGGGCCGATTGCAAAGGAGCCTGGCTGCTTTGGGCGCCCGATTCGCTGAGCGGTGCGGAACCGGTCAGCGGCGCGTAGTTTGACGATACCGATTTGCGGATGCGGTGCACCGTCTGCGCCTGGACGCCGGCTTGCGCCAGCGTGGCGCCCAAGTCGGTGTACAGCGGCGCCAGGTTGATGGTGTGGGCAACGTCCAGTGCCTGCACCAGGTGTTCGGTCACCTGCGGATCGAACTCGCCTTTTTCCCACGCCACCATGAAGGCACGCAGCAGGATCTCGGGGCGGAAGGGGTTGGTCGACACCGAAGGGGATTCAATGCCAAACAAGGCCCCCAGCTTTTGCGTCAGCGGAGCGAGGGTGGCGTCGTAGTGGTTGTTGAACTGCTGGGCCACGCGGTCCAGCAG
>NZ_JBFUBU010000197.1:0-436 GCF_056405595.1 Polaromonas sp. P1_G1 | reverse complement strand
GCGCTATAGTTGTGCCCTACCCCACCCACATGGAGCCACCATGACCACCTCCGCAGAAGCCTTGAGTGCCCAAGCCGCCAAGCTGCCGCCCGAAGAGCGACTGGAAGTGGTGGAGCGCATCTTGGACAGTCTGGACCAGCCCGACGCAACACTGGACTCAGCCTGGGCCCACGAAGCAGACGAGCGCTTGGCTGCATACCGGCGCGGTGAAATCGAGGCCGTGGCCTTGTCGGAAGTGATAGCCAAATACCAAGTGAGGCCAAAAGCAGCATGACCGTCCGCCTGTTAGCGCCAGCGCAGGCCGAGCTGGACGAGGCGATAGCGTGGTACGCAGAGCAAGCGCCGGGTCTGGGCGAAGCATTCTTCATTGAAACGCTCAAAGCCATTCAACTGATTGAGCAGCATCCGCAGGCGTGGCACCCACTCACCCCACACA
>NZ_JBFUBU010000196.1:0-436 GCF_056405595.1 Polaromonas sp. P1_G1 | reverse complement strand
GCATTGGCCTACCCGCAGCCGCCCGGCACCTACACCGATGCACAACTGCAGCAAGCCCTGGTAGATGCGCTTTTGCCCCACCTGGCAGACGCGCTGGACCGCGCGGACGCCTGGGGACAAAAACTTTCAGGCGGGGAGCAGCAGCGCCTGGCGATTGCCCGGGTGTTGCTTAAGCAACCCCAGTGGGTCTTTGCTGACGAAGCCACCAGCGCGCTGGACGCAGAAGCTGAAGCCACGCTGTACCAGCGCCTCAGCGACCTGGTCACCCAACGTGGGGGGGGCATGGTGTCCATTGCCCACCGTCCCAGCGTGGCGACCTTTCACACCCGGCAGTGGGTGCTGATGCCACGTCAGGGCACGGGGGCCTTGTTCACCTTGTCCGAAAACCGCGCATAGCCCCTGGCCCGCAACTCGCAGGCGGGGCAACTGCCGCAGC
>NZ_JBFUBU010000195.1:0-437 GCF_056405595.1 Polaromonas sp. P1_G1 | reverse complement strand
TCCCTACGCTTCGCTACGGGCAACCTGCGGTGCTCGGTCCAGGCGGGGTCTCGCTAAACTCGCCTTCGGCTCAAACAACGCGATCCCTGATCCGCCTGAACCTGCRCTCCTCGGCGCATCCACAAGGGGTGGGGAGTGAATACCAATACCTAAGAAACAAGGACTCGCCACGGCGAGTCCTTGCTTGTCTTTGTCCCCGCTCCCGATCCCGATTGCCCCGTCCTGGCTGGGCCGAGGAGCGCAGACGTAGGCGGATCAGGGATCGCGTTGTCTGAGCGAAGCGCAGCGTAGCGAGTTTAGCGAGACCCCGCCGTAGTCGAGCACCGCAGGTTGCCCGTAGCGAAGCGTAGGGACCCAGACTGCGGGTCGCCTTTCTTTTGCTTACTTTTCTTTGGCGAAGCAAAGAAAAGTGAGTCGCGCAAAGAAAAGTGAGTCGC
>NZ_JBFUBU010000194.1:0-439 GCF_056405595.1 Polaromonas sp. P1_G1 | reverse complement strand
GGTCTGGCCTATGTGTTGGGCTGGACCGGCGGGTTTTGCCTCGTAGCCCTGCTGGTAGCGCCGTATTTGCGCCGCATGAACCTGTATACCGTGCCCGACTATTTCGCGGTGCGTTTTGGGGGGCGGTGGCCGCGCATGCTGGCCGCATTGGCAGCCGTGCTGTGCTCGTTCACCTATGTGGTGGCGCAGCTGTATGGCGTGGGGTTGATCACCTCGCGCCTGACGGGCGTGAACTTCGAGATTGGTATTTTGCTGGGCCTGGGTGGCGTGCTGGTGTGTTCGTTTCTGGGCGGTATGCGCGCCGTGACCTGGACCCAGGTCACCCAGTACGTCATCATCATCCTGGCCTTTCTGATCCCGGTGTCCTGGCTGTCCTACAAGCAGACCGGTAACCCGCTGGCGCCCTTGGCCTATGGCCAGCAGCTGCCCAAGATTGCGG
>NZ_JBFUBU010000193.1:0-441 GCF_056405595.1 Polaromonas sp. P1_G1 | reverse complement strand
ATGCACACCAGGACGGTTGCGGTGAATCCGCTGAGCACCCCGACCGGTCCCCACGGCCAGCCGAGCCAGATCGTGGCTTGCCCTCCGACGAGAAGGGGAATTCGCGGCACCTCGATGTCGGCTTCACGAAGCCGCGTTGTGACCTCCCACGTCGCGATGAACATCGCGATCGCGACGACAGCGATCCATCCCGGGGGCAGGAAGATCAAAGTGCCGATGACCAAGGCTCCGAGACCAGCTCCGACGCCGATGGCGGCAGGTAGGTTCCTGCCCGCCT
The DNA here is from genome assembly GCF_056405595.1 of Polaromonas sp. P1_G1. Lineage (NCBI taxonomy): Bacteria > Pseudomonadati > Pseudomonadota > Betaproteobacteria > Burkholderiales > Comamonadaceae > Polaromonas > Polaromonas sp. P1_G1. Next base: position 164 of record NZ_JBFUBU010000193.1, on the reverse strand, counting down.
TCGACTTCGGCGGTTGCGCGCCCTCAGCGCCGCCCGTAGGCCCGTCCGTGACGGGACCACCGGCGGTTCCCTCTTGTGCGTGCACCCAAACTCCCTGATCTACTCCCGACGACAAACACTGCAAATGAGGAGGCTATACCTCCATCAACTCTGCTTCCTTGTGC
>NZ_JBFUBU010000192.1:0-442 GCF_056405595.1 Polaromonas sp. P1_G1 | reverse complement strand
CCCACAGAGAGACTTCTTTGCCACGCGTATCGGGCACCATCTTCTTGATGCGCAGCTGGTCCAGCCCACCTACGGCCTGGCCATACCACTCGCCATAGAGTGCTGCGGCTTCTTCTTCGCTGCGCGGTGCTGTGGCCAGGGCGCGGTAGCCGTCCAGCAAGACGGTGCATTCGTTCAGGATGTGCTGTGCCAGCAGCTGGGCGTAGTGCTGATTGGAGGGGGTGGCGGGCAGGCGCAAGAACATCCACTCCAGCGCGGGCAATCCCCTTGCGGCGCTGCCCACGGATTCGATCTGCTCTGGCGTGAGTGGGCTGGCCGCGTTGGCATCCAGCTGGCGCTGGATCTGTGCCGGCCGGGTGGGCCAGAAATCGATGGACCGTGCGGCACGGCGCTCCAACAGCGGCCCCACGGCTACGGCGGCCAAGCGCTCCCAGTGCAACAT
>NZ_JBFUBU010000191.1:0-444 GCF_056405595.1 Polaromonas sp. P1_G1 | reverse complement strand
GTTGTGCGCACTGCCTTTGGCACCAATCCAGAGTTCCAAGTGCTTGAGCGCCGCCTCGTTGGGGCCGGCAAAGAAATTGGCTACCGTCGGCCCGGCGGACAGGCCGATGTCCAACGCGATCTGTTGCATTACCAAGGCTTTATCCCAGATAGAGGCGGCTGGTCAGATAGCCGGCACGCATGCGCCGCACAGCCACCAACAGCACGGCGCTGGCCGGCAGTGCAATCAGCACGCCCACAAAGCCAAACAACTGCCCAAACGCCAACAGCGCAAAAATGACAGCCAGCGGGTGCAGCCCAATGCGCTCGCCCACCAGGCGCGGCGTCAAATACAGGCTTTCCACCATTTGGCCCACGCCATAGACCACGGCCACCATGACCAAGGGGTAGACCAGCCCGCCGCTGGAAAACTCTAGCAACCCGGCAAACGTGGCCAGTACCAGCC
>NZ_JBFUBU010000190.1:0-445 GCF_056405595.1 Polaromonas sp. P1_G1 | reverse complement strand
TTGCTGGCCGGGGGTAGCCCGGCGGCTACTCACTTTTCTTTTGCTTCGCCAAAAGAAAAGTAAGCAAAAGAAAAGGCGACCCTGGTTGCTGCGTCCCTCCGCTTCGCTGCGGGCAACCTGCGGTGCTCGGTTCAGGCGGGGTCTCGCTAAACTCGCCTTCGGCTCAGACAACGCGATCCCTGATCCGCCTGAACCTGCGCTCCTCGGCGCATCCACAAGGGGTGGGGAGGGAATACCTAATTCAAATACTGAAAACCACAAGGACTCGCCCTGGCGAGTCCTTGTTTGTCTTGGTTTGTTCTTTGTATCTTGTCCCCGCTCCCGCTCCCGCTTGCCCCGTCCTGGCTGGGCCGAGGAGCGCAGACGTAGGCGGATCAGGGATCGCGCTTGTCTGAGCGAAGCGAGTTTGCGCGAGACCCCGCCGTAGTCGAGCACCGCAGGTTGC
>NZ_JBFUBU010000189.1:0-446 GCF_056405595.1 Polaromonas sp. P1_G1 | reverse complement strand
GCCTCGGTCTCCACGCCTTCGGCGGTGACAAACAGGTCCATGCCATGGCCCATTTCGATCATGGCCTTGACCAGCTTCTGGGTGCCGGGCGCCTTGTCGATGCCGTCGATAAAGCTGCGGTCGATCTTCAATTCACTGACCGGCAACTTCTGCAGGTAGGCCAGTGACGAGTAGCCSGTRCCAAAGTCGTCGATCGACAGCGGAATGCCCACGGCGCGGAGCGCGTGCAACAGCTYCACACTCTTCTGCGCGTCTTCCATCAGCCCGCTCTCGGTGATCTCCAGGCGCAGGCGCTGCGGGTTGATGCCGCTGGTGGCCACCTTGTGCCCCACGCGCTGGGCAAAGCCCGCATCCTGCAAATCGCGCGTGCTCACGTTCACGGCAATGCTGAGCGTGGGGTGTGTGCTTTGCCAAGCCTGCAGGGTGCGCAAGGCCTGGTCCAGCAT
>NZ_JBFUBU010000188.1:0-449 GCF_056405595.1 Polaromonas sp. P1_G1 | reverse complement strand
TTTGTAATGCGATGCAACATCGAAAGGTCATTTGTGGGTGGGCGACATCGCGGGCTGCAGGTTCAGGCGGCTGCCCAACACAATGGCAAAAACACTGGCCGCCCCACCTACCACCGCGGCCATCCAGTAGTGCTGCACCAACCCTGCGGCATCGCGGCTGATGATCGCACCACCCACCAGCGCGGCCAGGCCCATGGCGGCCGACTGCACGGCCGAGTTCAACGTCATGAAGGTACCGCGCAGCGCCGGATTGGCGGCTGAGGTGAGCATGGCCATGCCCGGGATCATGCGCCCGCTCATGCAGACAAAAAACAGCGTGGATACGGGCAGCGCCCACAACAAGCCCACAGGTCCGAGCAAGGTGGTCGCCAGCATGGGCACGACCACAGCCACGGCCAGCACCCGGAAAGTCTTGAACTTTCCCCAGCTGTCGGCCAGGCGACCCACCC
>NZ_JBFUBU010000187.1:0-453 GCF_056405595.1 Polaromonas sp. P1_G1 | reverse complement strand
GCCTTGCAGGCAGTGATCACGCCGGTGGCGATGGTGTYGCACTTCATGATGCCGCCGAAGATGTTGACCATGATGGCCTCGACCTTGGGGTTCTTCAACATGATCTTGAAGGCTTCGGTCACCTTCTCGGGGGTGGCACCGCCGCCCACGTCCAAAAAGTTTGCAGGCTCAGCGCCGTACAGCTTGATGGTGTCCATGGTAGCCATGGCCAGGCCAGCGCCGTTCACCAGGCAGCCAATGTTGCCATCCAAGCTGATGTAAGCCAGGTCGAACTTGGAAGCTTCCACTTCGGCCGCGTCTTCTTCGTCCAGATCGCGGTAAGCCACGATTTCGGGGTGGCGGAACAGCGCGTTAGGGTCAAAGTTGAACTTGGCGTCCAGAGCCATCAAATTGCCCTTGGAGTCGCAGTTCAGCGGGTTGATTTCCACCAAGGACGCATCGGTGTCCATGTAG
>NZ_JBFUBU010000186.1:0-455 GCF_056405595.1 Polaromonas sp. P1_G1 | reverse complement strand
GTCTGGGTCCCTACGCTTCGCTACGGGCAACCTGCGGTGCTCGAGCCAAGCGGGGTCCGGCTAAACTCGCTTCGCTCAGACAACGCCGGCCCTGATCCGCTTGTCTCTGCGCTCCTCGGCCCAGCCAGGACGGGGCAATCGGGAGCGGGGACAGAAGACAGAAATACAAAGAACAAACCAAGACAACAAGGACTCGCCAAGGCGAGTCCTTGTTTCTTCTGTATTGGTATTCCTTCCCCACCCCTTGTGGATGCGCCGAGGAGCGGAGGTTCAGGCGGATCAGGGATCGCGTTGTCTGAGCCGAAGGCGAGTTTAGCGAGACCCCGCCTGAACCGAGCACCGCAGGTTGCCCGCAGCGAAGCGAAGGGACGCAGCAACCAGGGTCGCCTTTTCTTTTGCTTACTTTTCTTTTGGCGAAGCAAAAGAAAAGTGAGTAGCCGCCGGGCTACCCCCGG
>NZ_JBFUBU010000185.1:0-455 GCF_056405595.1 Polaromonas sp. P1_G1 | reverse complement strand
GTATCGCACCGGCCTCTCGCCCTGAAAAGGCTCAGCCGCGCCCGACAAACGGCATATTGGTCGCCATGATGGTCATGAACTGCACGTTGGTGGACAGGGGCAGCTGTGCCATGTGCAGCACAGCGGCGGCCACTTCCTGCACGTCCATCATGGGTTCCACAGCAATCTCGCCATGGGCCTGCTGCACGCCGGTTGCCATGCGGGCCGACAGCTCGGTCAGTGCGTTGCCAATGTCGATCTGGCCGCAGGCAATGTTGTACTTGCGGCCGTCCAACGAGATGGATTTGGTGAGGCCGGTGATGGCGTGTTTGGTGGAGGTGTAGGGCGCGGAGTTGGGGCGCGGGGCGTGCGCAGAGATGGAGCCGTTGTTGATGATGCGCCCACCCTGTGGCGCCTGGCTCTTCATGAGACGAAAGGCGCCTTGCGCGCACAGGAAAGAGCCCGTGAGGTTGGCG
>NZ_JBFUBU010000184.1:0-457 GCF_056405595.1 Polaromonas sp. P1_G1 | reverse complement strand
GTGCTGTTGGCCGGCGTCGATGCGGATATTGCGCGTATCGCGTCGCGGATCGAACTGGCGTCGTCCGCGGTGGTGGCGCTCCGCTTGCCCGGTCAGGTCGACCTTCCGCAGAATTCGGGGATCCTGGTTGCCACCGACGCCGACCTGACCGCCAAGGCGTTCACGCTGTCGAGCCGAAAGTGGACGCACCTCGCTGATCGCGGCGAGCATCTCGTTCGGGTGTCGTTCGGTCGATTCGGCGCATCGGAGATCGTCGACCGGCCGGATGGTGAACTGATCGAACTTGCGTGCGCCGATCTCGCGACCGTGACCGGAATCACCGAGGAGCCAGGAGCGAGCTTCGTACAGCGGTGGCACGGCGGTCTTCCCCAGTACTCCCCAGGTCACACGGAAATCGTGGCTGAAATCGAGTCCGGGATGACGCAGTTCGACGGCCTCGAAGTGGCCGGGTCGTGGC
>NZ_JBFUBU010000183.1:0-459 GCF_056405595.1 Polaromonas sp. P1_G1 | reverse complement strand
GCCTTTGCCAATGAGCTCTCCATGCTCTGCGCCAATTCCGGCATTGATGTCTGGAAACTGATACAGCTGGCCAACCACCATCCGCGCGTCAACATCTTGCAACCGGGGGCAGGCGTCGGTGGTCACTGCATTGCGGTCGATCCCTGGTTCATCGTCGCCAGTGACCCGGACAATGCCCGGCTGATCCGCACCGCGCGCGACGTCAACAACCGTAAGACAGAATGGGTCGTAGACCAAATCAAGGTGGCCGTGGCAGATGCCATGGCACATCGCGGGCGCCGGCCGCGCATAGCCTGCCTGGGGTTGGCCTTCAAGCCGGATATCGATGACCTGCGTGAATCGCCGGCTTTGCATATCGCGATGACCTTGCATGCCCAGTCCTATGATGTGGTGGCGGTTGAGCCCAACATCACCAGCCATGACAGCCTGCCGCTGCTTGAGCTGGACGAAGCCTTGGAC
>NZ_JBFUBU010000182.1:0-462 GCF_056405595.1 Polaromonas sp. P1_G1 | reverse complement strand
CATCCACATCAACCCGGCGGCCGAACTGGTGGTGGTGAAGCTGTCATCGCACCCGGTGCCCAACACGGCCTTCACCCATGTGCTGGACCGCAATGCATTTGCGGCACTGGCGGCAGCGGTGCGAGGCCGGTAATCGCCTTAAAGGGCGGGCTTGGCCTGCCGCGGGCGCAGGACCAAATAGGTAATAAGCCCCAGCACAATGCCCCAGCAGGCCGAGCCCAGGCCCAGCAGGGTGACGTTGGAAGCGGTGACCAGAAAGGTCACCAGCGCGGCCTCGGCCTCTTGCGGCTGGTTCAGCGCGTTGACCAGGCCGCCCTGGATGGCGCCCAGTAGCGCCAGGCCCGCCACCGTGGTGACCAGGGCATGGGGCAGGTGCGCAAACAGGCCGGTGAGAGAGCCCGCAAAGCTGCCAATCAGCAGGTAGAACGCGCCGCAGGCCACGCCCGCCACCCAGCGCCGCTC
>NZ_JBFUBU010000181.1:0-462 GCF_056405595.1 Polaromonas sp. P1_G1 | reverse complement strand
GTAGAGACCTGTTGTTCCAGTGCTTCCGTCACAAAACCCGGGGGCAGGGCCATGGCTTGGCCGGTGTCCGATGCGTCCGACGAGGCCACCACCGTGCCCTCTGCGTCCACCAAGGCCACGCTGCGCACCAGCAGGTTTTGCCGCGTGGCGCCTTCGATCAGTTTGTTGGCCAGCGGTGCTTCCAGCCAATCCAATTGCATGGTTTGCAGGCCCAGCAGGCTGTCGATGCTGGCCAGCAGCACGTCCACCCCCAGAAAACTGCGGTTCACCGCAGCCTGGGCACCGGTGACAAAGCGCTCGGCCTGGGCCTTGCCATCGGCCAGGGCCGATTCGCGGCTGTCGCGCACCAGCACGATGGCCAGGGCAGCAACGGCCAGCACAAAGAAGGTGGCGATGCCTATCACCGCGGTGGTGGCTTTGGTCAGGGAAGCACGCATCACTTGGTAGTAGTGGGTGCCAGCC
>NZ_JBFUBU010000180.1:0-462 GCF_056405595.1 Polaromonas sp. P1_G1 | reverse complement strand
GAACAGGATCTTCATGTCCTCGACCGAATCAATCGCCACACCGGCCTTGCCGACATCGCCCGTCACACGTGGATGGTCAGAGTCATAGCCGCGGTGCGTGGCCAAGTCAAACGCGACCGACACGCCCTGCCCGCCCGCAGCCAGCGCCTTGCGGTAGAACGCGTTGGACTCTTCAGCGGTGGAGAAACCCGCGTACTGGCGGATGGTCCAGGGGCGCACGGCGTACATCGTGGCCTGGGGGCCGCGCAGGTAGGGCTCGAAACCTGGCAGCGTGTCGGCGTGCTTCAGCTCGGCCGTGTCTGCCGCCGTGTAGAGGGGTTTGACCACGATGCCGTCGGGCGTGATCCAGTTCAGCGCGTCCACGTTGCCACCGGGGGCGGACTTGGCTGCGGCCTTGGCCCACTGCTCCAGCGTGGCGGTTTTGAATTCAGGGTTCTGGTCAGTCATGGCGTGGTCCGCGGG
>NZ_JBFUBU010000179.1:0-463 GCF_056405595.1 Polaromonas sp. P1_G1 | reverse complement strand
CTTCCTGACAGGAGAAACCGAGTTCTGTTGCCAGTTGGGCAAACGTGGGGGAGCAGTGCTCTGCCATCAGTTGGCCCCTGACGTGATCGACTCTTGTGCCTGAGATTCGGCGGTGTACCAGCGTGTGCAGTCGTAGCCGTCGTCGTAACGCTTGAACCACTGGTCGGCCAGTGCGGGGAGCTTCTCGTGGTCCGGGTTGTGATTGGGCATCTGGCTGCGGAAGACACCGCCGAGCGCGACGAGTTGTTCGCCGAGTTGTAGGTGATCGAAGGCGCGGGGCATGGTGCCCTTGGTCAGGTAGGGCGCAAACGACGTCAGAATCTTCTGCTTGGTGCGGTGCATGGCGAACATCGACAGTGAGTCGACTTGCCGTTCGGAGAGTGGAACGTGCTGGTTGAACCCTGCACAGGCGATGCGAATCACCTTCATGACGTGCGCGAAGATCGACGGCGCCATTCGCATC
>NZ_JBFUBU010000178.1:0-464 GCF_056405595.1 Polaromonas sp. P1_G1 | reverse complement strand
GAGCAATGCCTCGCGCACCATGCTCTTCAATGTGCACACCAACCTGTGGGATGAAGACCTGTTGGCCGCGCTAGACATTCCCGCCAGCCTGATGCCGTCGGTGCAGCCTTCTGCCTCGGTGTTTGGCGAGGTGGTGCCCGCGCTGCTGGGGCAGGCGATTCCGATTGGCGGTGTGGCCGGTGACCAGCAAAGCGCGCTGTTTGGCCAGGCCTGCTTCAAGGCAGGCATGGTGAAGAACACCTACGGCACGGGCTGCTTCATGCTCATGCACACGGGCCATACCTTTCAGACGTCTGAGAACGGTCTCATCACCACCAGCGCTGCGCAAACCACCGTGAAGCCCGAGTTCGCACTGGAGGGCAGCGTGTTTGTGGGCGGCGCCGTGGTGCAGTGGCTGCGCGACGGGCTGCATGCCATCCAGGGCAGTGGCGAGGTGCAAAGCCTGGCGCAAAGCGTGCCGGACT
>NZ_JBFUBU010000177.1:0-468 GCF_056405595.1 Polaromonas sp. P1_G1 | reverse complement strand
ACCATGGGCCGTGCAGCCGTTCCCTCCGGTGCATCGACCGGTTCACGCGAAGCCATCGAGCTGCGCGATGGCGACAAGAAACGCTACCTCGGCAAGGGCGTGCTCAAGGCCGTGGAACACATCAACACTGAAATCTCCGAGGCCGTGTTGGGCCTGGACGCTTCCGAGCAAGCCTTCCTGGACAAGACCTTGATCGATTTGGACGGCACGGAGAACAAGAGCCGCCTGGGTGCGAACGCCATGCTGGCTGTCTCGATGGCCGTGGCCCGCGCTGCAGCCGAAGAAGCGGGTTTGCCCCTGTATCGCTACTTTGGCGGCATGCGCAGCGTGCAAATGCCCGTGCCCATGATGAACGTGATCAACGGCGGTGAGCACGCCAACAACAACCTTGACCTGCAAGAGTTGATGATCATCCCCGTGGGCGCTCCCAGCTTCCGCGAAGCCCTGCGCTGGGGCGCCGAAGTGTTC
>NZ_JBFUBU010000176.1:0-469 GCF_056405595.1 Polaromonas sp. P1_G1 | reverse complement strand
GCCTTTGTGGCCGTGAACTGCGGCGCCATCCCTGAGAACCTGGTGGAGGCCGAGCTGTTTGGCCATGTCAAAGGTGCGTTCACCGGCGCCGTGCGCGACAACCCCGGCATGTTCACCAGCGCCCACAAGGGCACCATTTTTCTGGACGAAATTGCCGACCTGCCGCTGGCCATGCAAGTCAAGCTGCTGCGCGTGCTGCAAGAGCGCGAGGTGCGCCCCGTGGGCGCCAGCAAGCCGCACAAGGTGGACGTGCGCGTCATCTCCGCATCGCACCGCACGCTGGCGGCCGAGGTGGCCGCCGGCACCTTCCGCGAAGACCTGTACTACCGCCTCAACGTGGTGAGCCTCACGCTGCCGCCGCTGGCGGATAGACGAGAAGACATCCCGCTCTTGGCCAACTACTTTTTGCAAAGCCTGGCACTGCGCTACGCCAAGCCTGTGAACACCTTTGCGCCCGGCGGGCTGGAGC
>NZ_JBFUBU010000175.1:0-472 GCF_056405595.1 Polaromonas sp. P1_G1 | reverse complement strand
GCCTTGGTCACGTCGAGTGCCGAGAGGGTGACCGCATGCTCGAGTTCCCACAACAGTTCGGGCTTCATCAACTCACGCAAGCTCGGATCGTTGTACTGATCGATCAAACCGAGCTGCGCCCACCAACGCCATCGCAGGAACAGTTGCCAGATGTCCTCGGGKTTGAAGTCGGGAAGTGCTGCCTCGACGCGGCACCCCAACTGTTCGAAGACCTCGAACGAGGATTCGCACAACTCGAGAACTCCAGGTTCGGTTGCCAGGTAACCGTTCCAGTCACCGACCCATGCGATCCGAGAGCCCTTCAGATCCCGTGCGAGGCTTTCGGTGAACACAGCGGGATTCTCACGAATCCCCAACGGTGCATAGGCATCCGGCCCCGCCATCGTAGAGAGAAGGTGAGCCACGTCGGTGACGGTTCGGCCCATCGGACCCACAACAGCGCCCTGAGCGATGAATCCCGTCTCCGGTATCC
>NZ_JBFUBU010000174.1:0-473 GCF_056405595.1 Polaromonas sp. P1_G1 | reverse complement strand
TCCCAGCACAAAGGCCCGGCAGCGCGAGCGCATGCGACCCTCGGTGCCCAGCACCCAGTCGGGCTCAGCCACCACGCCGTTTTCAAAAATCAGTTGTGTAGCGCCGGGGCCCGCATCGTGCAGTGCCGCCACATCGCGCAGGCGGTGGCCGTAGTGCAGCACCACGCCCAGCTCCACCGCACGCGCCAGCAGCGCGTTCATCAGGTCATGGCGCAGGATAGCCATGCTGGCGTGGCCCATGGCGTCGTCAACGGCACGCACATCGATGCTGCCCAGCGCTTCGCCGTCTGACGTGAACCGGCGCATGGCATGCACCCGCGTGCCGTGCGGCCGCAACAGGTCCCACAGGCCCAAAGTATCCAGCACCCAGCTGGCGTTAGGCCAGCTCACAATGCCCGCGCCCAGGCTGCGAATGGCCGGAGCCTGCTCATACACGGCGACGGTGTGGCCGGCTTGGCGCAGCGCAATAGCGG
>NZ_JBFUBU010000173.1:0-474 GCF_056405595.1 Polaromonas sp. P1_G1 | reverse complement strand
GCCCCATGTGTCAATACACAGCCAGCAATGGCTTCGTGAACGAGTACCACATCGTTCACTACGGGCGCTTTGCGTTGGGCGGCTTCGGCCTGGTAATGGTCGAGGCCACCGGCGTGTCGCCCGAGGCGCGGATCACCCATGGCGATGTGGGCATCTGGGATGACGCCCATGTCGAGGGCCTGGCTCGCATTGCGGCCTTCGCCAAGGAATACGGTGCGGTCCCCGGCATTCAGATCGGCCATGCCGGCCCCAAAGCCAGCATTCAGCGCGCTTTCCAGGGCAATGGTCCGTTAAACGAGAGTGACGCAGTCCGTGGTGAACATCCATGGAAGGTGGTGTCGCCAACTGCACGACCCGTGGCCGAGGGCTGGCTGGTACCAACCGCGCTCGATGCCCAAGGTATAGCCAAGGTCCGAGCCGACTTTGCCGCCGCTGCGCGCCGTGCGCTGCGTGCTGGCTTCGAGGTGTTGGAAC
>NZ_JBFUBU010000172.1:0-474 GCF_056405595.1 Polaromonas sp. P1_G1 | reverse complement strand
GCGCAGCACCCCGCGCACAAAGCCGGCACCGTCAAACATATCGCCCTGCAGCTGGCCCTGAGGGCCCAGGCGCACCGCATTGCAGGCACCGGCAATGGCCGCCGTGGGCGACAGCGTGTCTACCAGCGCCGTGGTGGGCACCTTGTGCGGCATGGTGATCAGCGCGCCGCGGATGTTGGAGAGCTTGAACACACTGCGCAGGAAATCCGCATAGTCCGACCCCTTGCACCCCATGGGCACCACCACCACGTTGACCCCGGCTTTTTCAAACCAGGGGTTGTAGATCATGGGTGCCTTGAAGGCATGCGTGGGGAAGCCAATGTGGGCAATGACTTCGGTGTTGCCGTTGATGATCATGGTTGTGCTGCCTTGGCAACCTTCGCAGCATTCACGCCAGCGCGCAAAGCCAGCAAATAGCTGTCCGCACCAAAGCCCGCAATCTGGCCCTTCACGATCTCGGCGAACACCGACTTG
>NZ_JBFUBU010000171.1:0-478 GCF_056405595.1 Polaromonas sp. P1_G1 | reverse complement strand
GGCCCACGTCCGAGCGCTCTTGCAGCAGCACGCGGAACACATCTTCGGCCGTCATGTGGCGTTGCGTGCCACGCTGGAAGACTTCCAGAATTTTCAGGCGCGGTACGGTCGCTTTCAGTCCCGTATTTTTCAGTTCATCGATGTTGCTCATGGGCATCTTTCCAGCGCTGGGGCCAGTCCGGCTGGCAAGGGCCAACCGCTACAATCGCACGATCATATCGCCCCTTACTTTCCATGCTCCATAACCTGTGCCGCGGTGTTGCTTCTTCTTGGGTCGCCCTGATCCTGCTGGCCTTGACCGGGTGTGGCTCCTTCAATGGTGCGGGCAGCAAGGCTGTGCAGGCGATCTCGCCGTACAAGATTGATATCGTGCAAGGTAACGTGGTCACGCGTGAACAGGTGGCCGTACTGCGTCCCGGTATGCCGCGCGCCATGGTGCAGGATGTGTTGGGTACCTCGTTGCTGACCAGCGTGTTCC
>NZ_JBFUBU010000170.1:0-479 GCF_056405595.1 Polaromonas sp. P1_G1 | reverse complement strand
GTGGTAGGCCGCGCGGATCAGGTCAAATGGGGTGCCGTGTGCATGGCAGTGGGTGATCTTCAGCACGGCTTGCGGTGCTGCGATCACCTTGATCAGTGAACCGTCCTCGGCCACCAGCACATCGCCACCGCGCACTGCCGTGCCGCGCGGCAGAAACACGCCCAGTGCGCGGCCTTGGGAATCCATGGCGTCAAAGCGGCTTTTTTGGCGCACATCCCAGTCGAGTTCGACCGTGGCCGCGCGTTTGAGCAGGACGGAGGCCAGGCCCTGGCCTTGGGGAATGCATTTGGAGACTTGAAACATGGGCTTGCCGATGGCGGGGATGTTGGTTATAGAGATTATCTGCACAATGCAATGGACAAGAGGTATTCCATGACGACGGACAAAATTCACGGTGGAAACCAGGATAGGGAGCCAACCGACAGTGAGCGCGGTCCAACTGACGCATCGCAGGACATTCAGGGCTTGGTGTTTCGTAC
>NZ_JBFUBU010000169.1:0-480 GCF_056405595.1 Polaromonas sp. P1_G1 | reverse complement strand
GGCTGGGCCGCTACATCGGGGTTGCGGCGCAGCGTCATTTTGTTGAGCACGCGGGTCTTGGCGGGGTCCAGGTCAAAACTCAGATCGACGGTGTCGATCCAGTAGGCGGGGGCGGTGTAGTCGCCGCGGTGGATCACCGAAGCTGGGCCCGAGGCCTCACGAAGTTGCAACATGGTGTGTCTCCAGAAATTGGGATGTGATCAAGGCGTGGTAATCGGGCACCACGGCCAGCACGTGCGGGCCGGTGAGTTCTTCGGGCGCGTGGCTGCTGGCAATGCCTACGGCGCGCATGCCGGCGCGGCGTGCGGCTTCGATGCCCAGCGGCGCGTCTTCAAACACGATGCAGCGCGCGGGCGCCACGCCCATGCGGCGCGCGGCTTCCAGAAAAATGGCGGGCTCGGGCTTGCCGGGCAGGCCTTCATCGCCGCCCACGGTGGTGTGTGGGGCGATGGGCATTTGCAGGTTCGCGTAGGCAAAGGC
>NZ_JBFUBU010000168.1:0-480 GCF_056405595.1 Polaromonas sp. P1_G1 | reverse complement strand
GCGCGTGAACCGAGCCACCTACCACCACGCTCCCGCACGATGGCAACCATCAAAGACGTCGCCAAGCTGGCTCAGGTTGGCGTAGGTACCGCATCCCGGGCTATTTCGGGCCGCGGTGGCGTGTCTCCCGACGCCTTGGGCCGGGTGCAACGCGCCATCCAGGAGCTGGACTTTCACCCCTCCAACGTGGCGCGGGCGTTGTCACTCAAAAGCCTGGGCATGCTGGGGGTCTATGTGCCCATGTTCGAAGGCGCGTTCTACTCGCCCATCCTGCAGGCCATTGACCGCGAGCTGCGGGCAGTGGACCGGCATATGGTGGCAGCCGCCGGCTGTGGCCACGGTGACGAACGGCAGAAAGCACTGCAAGGCGTGGAGTTTTTGATGCAACGCCAGTGCGATGGCATTTGCATCCTCAGCAACGATTTGCTGGAGTCTGATCTGGTCGATCTGTACCGGCGCTACCCCCGCTTGGTCCTGCTC
>NZ_JBFUBU010000167.1:0-481 GCF_056405595.1 Polaromonas sp. P1_G1 | reverse complement strand
CTGTCGCCGCAATGGCGTGAGCCTGGTGGCCTATTCGCCATTGGGACGCGGTTTTCTGACGGGCGCATTTGCCAAGCCTGAAGACATCCCGGCGGACGACTATCGCAGCCGTTTCTCCCCGCGCTTCCAGGGCGAGAACTTCAACCGCAACCTGGAACTGGTGGAAAAGGTCAAACAGATGGCACAGGCCAAAGGCACCTCAGCCGCCCAGCTGGCGCTGGCCTGGGTGCTGGCCCAGGGCGATGACATCATCCCCATTCCCGGCACCAAGCGCCGCACCTACCTGGACGTGAACATCGCGGCCCTGGACCTGGTGCTGAGCGCGGCGGAACTGACAGAGTTGAACGCGGTGTTCACGCCAGACGCCGCCGCCGGCCAGCGCTACCCGGAGTCGTTTATCGCGTCCGTCAACGTGTGACAAATAGGCCTTAGGGGCACGCCACCTGACCTCTACAATGGTTTCCATACCCATGGACACCAT
>NZ_JBFUBU010000166.1:0-485 GCF_056405595.1 Polaromonas sp. P1_G1 | reverse complement strand
GATCACTGAGACCGTGGCCATCACCGACATGCGCAACATGCAGCGCTTTATTGACCGCGTGCGCGCCATGGGCGCCAAGGTGGGGCTGGATGACTTCGGTGCCGGGTATTCCTCGTTCGGCTACCTCAAGGGGCTGTCGGTGGATGCCCTCAAGCTCGATGGTTCACTGGTGCGCGACGCGGCACGTAGCCAGTCCGGCATGGCCATCATTGTGGCCATTGGGGGCCTGGTGAGCAGCCTGGGCATGAAGTCGGTGGGCGAGTTTGCTGAAGACCTGGCCACCATCCGTGCGCTGGCGGATGCTGGCATTGATTACGCGCAGGGCTATGGCATCAGCAAGCCGGTGATGCCCGAGAAAATCCTGGCAGCCCAAAGCGGTGCCGATTTCATCGAGGACCCCGAGATCCTCGCCTTCGTCAAGCTGCTGCAAGCCAATGCGGATGCCACCATGTCCCTGTTCCCGGAATCGACTCTGGGCACCCTGC
>NZ_JBFUBU010000165.1:0-486 GCF_056405595.1 Polaromonas sp. P1_G1 | reverse complement strand
TGCCGTGGGCGCGCAAGATGTGTCGGCCTACGGTGTCGGAGCCTATACGGGTGAGGTGTCTGCGGGCATGTTGCGAGACTTGGGCGTGCGCTATGCCATCGTGGGCCATTCCGAGCGCCGCCAGTGCCATGGCGAGACCGATGCTGTCGTGGCCAACAAAGCCCAAAAGGCCTTGGCCGCTGGCATCACGCCCATCGTGTGTGTGGGCGAGACGCTGCAGGAGCGCGAAGCTGGGTTGACCGAAGAGGTGGTCAAACGCCAACTGGCTGCTGTGATCCACACCAACGGCCATTGCATTAGCGAGATCGTGGTGGCGTATGAGCCTGTGTGGGCCATTGGTACCGGCAAAACAGCCAGTCCCGAGCAGGCGCAGCAGGTGCATGCGGTGTTGCGTGCCCAGTTGCATGCCGCCACGGAACATTCGGACCGCGTGCAGATTCTGTACGGCGGCAGCATGAATGCAGCCAACGCCGCCCAGTTGTTGGG
>NZ_JBFUBU010000164.1:0-491 GCF_056405595.1 Polaromonas sp. P1_G1 | reverse complement strand
ATTCGTAGATGCGCGTCTCATCGAACTCAGGACGGCGGCGACGGGGCAGTTGCATGGTCAGGCTCCAAACTGCTTGATGCAACTGGTGACCACGCCCCAGATTTGGATCGTCTGGCCGTCTTTGGGCACTATGTCCGGGAAAGTGGGGTTGGCCGCCATCAGCTTGACCCGCCCAGCACGCTGGTAGAGCTGCTTGACAGTGAACTCTCCGTCCACGACCGCTACGACAATCATGTTGTGCCTGGGCTTGATGGCTTTGTCGATCACCAAAATGTCATTGTCAAAGATTCCAATATCCCGCATGGAGTGACCGGCAACGCGCTGCACATAGGTGGCTTGGGGATGGATGATCAGGACTTTGGTGAGATCAATGCGTTCGTCACCCTCATCTTCTGCAGGGCTAGGAAAGCCCGCGCACACGGCGTTGGGTACCGAGTCAATCAGACAGGGAAGGGCGGAAATGGGGATCGGGGGACCGGCTGGCACTATAC
>NZ_JBFUBU010000163.1:0-492 GCF_056405595.1 Polaromonas sp. P1_G1 | reverse complement strand
TGGCTGAAGGGGTGTTGGCGCACCACGTAGCAAAGTTTGGTGCTCGCATGGGCCCACAGGGCCTGGCCGTTGCTCAGCAGGAAGTTGAAGGTGCCATGGCGGGCAATTTTGGGTACCAGCTCGGCCAGGGTGTGGGTCAGCTCTTCGACCGAGGGCACCGAGGCGTGGGATTTGTTCAGCTCCTGCAGCAGCCAGCAAAACGCCAGTTCGCTGTCAGTGGTGCCTACGGGTTTGAAGCTGCCGTGCAGCGGCGGGTTGAATTCCTTGAGGTCACCGTTGTGTGCAAACACCCAGTAGCGGCCCCAGAGTTCGCGTGTGAAGGGGTGGCAGTTTTCCAGCGTGACCGCACCCACCGTGGCCTTGCGCACATGCGCCACCACGTTGTGGCTCTTGATGGGGTAGGACTTGAGCATCTTCGCGATCGGCGAGGTAGATGCACTTTCCTTGTCCACAAAATGCCGGGCCGCCTTGCCGGGCAGGTCGCCTTCGCTC
>NZ_JBFUBU010000162.1:0-492 GCF_056405595.1 Polaromonas sp. P1_G1 | reverse complement strand
GATACCGTCCGTCACCGACACCACGGTGCCTTGGTTACGGATGTCAGCGCTGGCGGACAAGCCGTCAATGCGGCTCTTGATCAATTCAGAAATTTCTGCGGGATTGAGTTGCATGACTCTTTCCTTCTTTCTTTAGTTGGGCTTCACAGCAGGCGGCTTGCGCCTCAGGCTGTCAAAGCCGCTTTCATTTGTTCCAGACGGGCCTTGACGGAGGTGTCAAGAACTTCGTCACCCACCACCACGCGAATACCGCCGATCAGATCGGCGTCGAGCGCAACGGACACATTGAGCTTGCGACCAAAACGCTTTTCGAGCGAAGCTGCCACGTCCGTCAACGCTTGCGCATCGATTGGAAAGGCGCTGTACACCACAGCATCGGAAAGTCCGCTTTGTGCGTTCTTCAGCGCGCGGAACTGGGCTGCAATTTCAGGCAGGGCTTCCAGGCGTCCGTTGTCTATCACGGTGCGCAGAAAGTTCTTGCCTTGCTCAGAC
>NZ_JBFUBU010000161.1:0-493 GCF_056405595.1 Polaromonas sp. P1_G1 | reverse complement strand
GCTCCGAATTGGGCATGGTGAAAGCCAACGAGATTTACGTGCAAGTGGCCCGCTGAGCGGGCTCTGATGGCCGCATGAAAATTGCCATCCTGGGCGCGGAATGCAGTGGCAAGTCCACGCTGAGCCAGGCGCTTCTCGCACCGCTGGCCACCTTTTACCCTGAAGTCACCGTCATTGACGAGTACCTGCGCACCTGGTGCAACGCGCATGGTCGCCCACCCCAGGCGCATGAGCAGGCCCATGTGGCCCATATCCAAGCACAACGTATCCAGCAAGCCACGGCAGCGTGCGTGGTCGTCGATACGACTCCCCTGATCACCGCGGTCTACAGCGATGTGTTGTTCAACGACCCCACGCTATACCCCGAAGCCATTGCCTTTCAGCGCACACTGGACGCGACCCTGGTCATGGGACTGGATGTGGCATGGGTGGCGGATGGGATACAGCGCGATGGCCTCGCCATTCGGCAACGCATGGATGCGCGTTTGCGCGA
>NZ_JBFUBU010000160.1:0-493 GCF_056405595.1 Polaromonas sp. P1_G1 | reverse complement strand
GCGCCAGCGATTTGAAACAGCCGAAGAATTCCTGCTGGCGCTGGAGCGCGGCGCAAGCCGCCCGCTAAACGCACCCATGGCGACACCGCTGATGCAGCGGGACCCCACCGCCATCTGGAAGGTGGCGTTGGGCGTGTCGGTGCTGCTGAATATTCTGCTGGTGTACTGGCTGCTGTTTTTGCCGAAATAGCCTACGCTGCCCGAAGCGCGCGCAAGATGTGCGCAAGGCTAGACAAAGCCCCCTCAGGCCTCTGTGCGCCTTGGGCCTGAACAATCGCGCCGTCTATGGCTAGCGCCATGGCCTGTGCGTCCTTCTGTCGATGCCTGGATGGGGGGAGCAGCGTGGCCACCGCTGCCGCCATGCTTTCCTTGTGCGTACGCGCAATGTCAATCACTTCGGGCTGGGTTCCGCCCAGCTCCGCCACACTGTTGATAAACGCGCAGCCTCGAAAGCCATCGTCTTCAAACCACTCCCGCAGCACAGGTACCAGGG
>NZ_JBFUBU010000159.1:0-494 GCF_056405595.1 Polaromonas sp. P1_G1 | reverse complement strand
TTTCTGGAACGTGCCCAGAAATTCGCCGTGGGTGGCGTCACTGCTGCTGGCCTGCTGGCTGCGCTGAGCCCCAACTTTGCGGCAGCCGAGGTGGTACCCAAGGACGACCCGCGCGTCAGCGCCCGCACGGTTGAGATTTCGGCATTGGCGGGCTATGGCAGCATCAAAGCGTATCTGGTGCGGCCTGCGCAAACCACGGGCAAGCTGCCCACGATTCTGGTGGTGCATGAAAACCGCGGGCTCAATCCCCATATCGAAGACATTGCCCGCCGCCTGGCGCTGGCGGGTTATCTGGTGCTGGCCCCGGATGCGCTGACGCCGCTAGGCGGCTATCCGGGCGACGAGGACAAGGCGCGTGAGTTGTTTGCCAAGCTGGACCAGACCAAGACACGGGAAGACTTTGTGGCGGCGTCACGCTATTTGCTCACGCATGCCGAGAGCTCGGGCAAGCTCGGTGTGGTGGGGTTTTGCTATGGCGGTGGCATGGCCCACAC
>NZ_JBFUBU010000158.1:0-494 GCF_056405595.1 Polaromonas sp. P1_G1 | reverse complement strand
GGGACTGACCGTCGCCAACTTTGGTGGCGCCAATGGCAAAGCGCAGAGCGCAGCGTTCCTCAAACCCTTCGCACGAGAGCAAAAAACGGAAGTCACCGGCGTGGAGTACACCGGCGGTCTCGATGCCATCCGCAGCATGGTTCAGGACAAGAAGGTCACCTGGGACGTGGTGGAAGTGGAATCCACCGATCTCAAAACCGGTTGTGAATCTGGCCTTTTTGAACGTTTTGACCGCAGCACCCTACCGCACGCAAGCCTGTTGCTGCCGGGCGCAGTGCAAGATTGCGGGGTCGGCGCATTTGTCTGGTCAACCATCATGGCTTTTGATGGCAGTCGTTTTAAAGAATCACCCCGCAAATGGGCCGACTTTTGGGATGTGCAGCGCTTCCCGGGGAAACGCGGCCTGCGCAAGGGCGCGCGTTACAACCTTGAAATTGCACTGATGGCCGACGGCGTGAGCCGGCGTGACGTGTATTCCATGCTGGCGACGGACC
>NZ_JBFUBU010000157.1:0-499 GCF_056405595.1 Polaromonas sp. P1_G1 | reverse complement strand
CCCCACACGTGGTCGCCACCCACGGCGCTTTGGCCTTGGCCGAGCTTGGCGCGCGCATTGGTGGTGCGCTGCAGGGTGGCGTCGTGCATCAAAAACGGCACGCCATCACTGCTCAGCTTCACATCGCATTCGAACATGCGGTAGCCGTGGCCGGCCCCCAGACGGAAAGCGGCCAGCGTGTTCTCGGGTGCCAACTTGCCCGCGCCGCGGTGCGCCACCCAGCGCGGGTAGGGCCAGATGGGCAGGTCGGGGGTAGTGGGGTCGCTCATACAGTGTCTAGGCGTTTTCCAGTGGCAGCGTCAAAGTGGTGGATGCGGTCCGGGCGGGGTGTCACATGCAGCGTAGTGCCCAGCGCGGGCACGGCGGCGGACTCTTCGGTGCGGATGATCAGCAACTCGTCGGCGTCTGCCGCATGCAATTTGTGGGCCCATTTGCCGTAGATCAGGCGCTCGGCACCCAGCATTTCCACGGCCTCCACCTGCAGCGCCCAGCCGGTGGG
>NZ_JBFUBU010000156.1:0-501 GCF_056405595.1 Polaromonas sp. P1_G1 | reverse complement strand
GTCACCGACCTCTGGACCTACGTGATAGGCGCTTTGGGCATCATCTTGTTGCCCGGCCCGAACTCGTTGTTCGTTCTGTCGGTGGCCACCGTGCGCGGTGTCAAGGCGGGCTACCAGGGCGCCATGGGCGTGTTTGTGGGCGATACGATCTTGTTGTTGCTCACCGCGCTAGGTGCTGCCAGCCTGTTGCGTACTTACCCGGCCCTGTTCATGGTCGTGAAGTACGCAGGTGCGGCCTACCTGACTTGGGTGGGTGTGAATCTGCTGATCGCTGCGGTAAAGAAGTGGCGCAACAACAGCCCGGTGGATGTGTCCGCAGATGCCGCAGTGGCACAAGCCACGGCCAACCTGCAGCAGCCTTTCAAGCGCGCGCTGGTCATCAGCCTGCTGAACCCAAAGGCGATTTTGTTTCTGCTGTCCTTCTTCGTGCAGTTCATTGACCCGCACTACGACACGCCAGCCGTGCCATTTCTGATCCTGAGCGCCATCATCATGGTGTTC
>NZ_JBFUBU010000155.1:0-501 GCF_056405595.1 Polaromonas sp. P1_G1 | reverse complement strand
CGCTCACCCCTCCACTGCTCAAAATCACATCGGCCTGCGCGGCGGCACTGCGAAACGCAGCCTCCAGCGCAGCCGGTTCGTCGCGCACCACACCCAGCTCAATCACCTCGCAGCCCAGGCGGTCCAGCAGGCTGGTGACGGTGTAGCGGTTGCTGTCAAATACCGCGCCTTCGCGCAGCGGCTCGTCCACCGACAGCACTTCGTCGCCGGTGGACAAATAGGCCACACGCAAGCGCCGTACCACCTGCAAACTCTGCAGACCCAAACTGGCCGCCAGCCCCAGTGCAGCGGGCGTGAGCAGCTCTCCTTTTGGTAGCGCCACACCGCCCTGCAGCAGGTCTTCTCCGCGCAGGCGGCGGTTGTCGCCAGCTTTCAAGATGTCGGTGGGGATGTGCACCACATCGTCTTCTTGTTTTGTGAACTCCTGCGGCACCACGGTGTCCAGCCCGCTCGGCAATATGGCACCGGTCATCACCTTCAGGCATTCGCCCGCGCCCACAG
>NZ_JBFUBU010000154.1:0-502 GCF_056405595.1 Polaromonas sp. P1_G1 | reverse complement strand
GTGGGCACCTGGTCATCGTGGATATTTTTCTCAAGCGCGGATCGGGTCTGGGTGTGCTGAAGGCCGCGCAAYAACTGGGCCCAAAGTGCGCGATGGTGGTTCYGAGCAACTACGCCACCAAGGACATACGCGCCAAATGCTTGGCGCTGGGTGCCAAGCGGGTGTTTGACAAGTCGACGGAAATCGATGCACTGATCCAGTACTGCAGCGAACTGGCCGAGGGCACCAACGCCACCGGCCCCGCTGCCCTGGGTGTATGAACCCGCTACTGGATCAGCCCGTTCTTCAAGCCGTAGTAGGTCAGGTCGCTGTTGGACTCCAGCCCCATTTTCTCCATCACGCGGGTGCGGTAGGTACTCACGGTCTTCATGCTCAGCGACATGCTGGTGGCAATGTGGCTCACCGTTTCGCCGCGGGCCAGGCGCAAAAAGACCTGCATCTCGCGCTCCGACAATTGCTCATGCACCGGCTTGTCGCCGCCATCGCCGCCCAGCCCCTCGGC
>NZ_JBFUBU010000153.1:0-511 GCF_056405595.1 Polaromonas sp. P1_G1 | reverse complement strand
ATGTCGGGCTTGAGCACGCCACCGGCGGACAGGCCCAGGAAAATGTCGGCACCGGCAATCACTTCGCGCAGCGTGCGCGCATCGGTTTTTTGTGCGAAGACGGCCTTGTCTTCGTCCATCAGTTCAGTGCGACCCGCGTAAACCACGCCGGCCAAGTCGGTCACATAGATGTTTTCACGCGGAATGCCCAGCTTGACCAGCAGGCCCAAACAGGCCAGCGCAGCCGCACCGGCGCCCGAGGTCACCAGCTTGACGTTCTTGGGGTCTTTGCCAACGACCTTGAGGCCGTTGAGCATGGCGGCACCCACGCAAATGGCGGTGCCGTGCTGGTCGTCGTGGAAGACCGGGATCTTCATGCGTTCGCGCAGTTTGCGTTCTACATAAAAGCAGTCGGGCGCCTTGATGTCTTCGAGGTTGATGCCGCCGAACGTGGGTTCCAGTGAGGCGATGATGTCGACCAGCTTGTCCAGATCGTGCTTCTCGTCGATCTCCAGATCGAACACATCAATGC
>NZ_JBFUBU010000152.1:0-511 GCF_056405595.1 Polaromonas sp. P1_G1 | reverse complement strand
CCCCTAGAGCCGCTGTCGCGCAACCGTCGCCTGCCGATGCAGGGGATACGCCGCGTCCGCGCCGTGCCCGTGGGCTGGTGCAAGAAGTGGTGGAAAGTCTGGCCGCCAGCATCCGCGAAGGCGCGATTCAGCCGGGCAATAAATTGCCCACCGAGTCCGAAATCATGGCCCGCTATGACGTGAGCCGCACCGTGGTGCGCGAGGCCATTTCACGCCTGCAGGCCAACCGCCTGGTGGAAACACGGCACGGCGTGGGCACCTTTGCGCTGGCGCCGCAGAGCAGTGGCAACTTCCAGATTGCCGATGTCGACTTTGCCACCATTGCCGACGTGATCGCCCTGCTGGAGCTGCGTATCAGCCTGGAGACAGAGGCCGCCGGCCTGGCTGCCCAGCGCCGCACCGATGCCAATCTGCAAGCCATGCAAGCCACGCTCGATGCGTTCCAGACCTCCATTGAAGAGGACTCGGACGCCGTGCCTTCGGACTTCAGCTTCCACATGGAAGTGGCCAG
>NZ_JBFUBU010000151.1:0-517 GCF_056405595.1 Polaromonas sp. P1_G1 | reverse complement strand
GTCCAACGCCGTGCACGGCTACCTGAGCCAGTCCGACAAGGGGGAGCTGGTGATCGGTGCTGGCATCGACAGCTACCTCGGTTATGGCCAGCGTGGCAGCCCGCACGTCATCGAGCACACGGCGGCGGCCATCATTGAAATGTTCCCGCAGTTCTCCCGTGTGCGCATGAACCGCCAGTGGGGCGGCATTGTGGATGTCACGCCCGACGCTTGCCCGATTATTTCCAAAACTGCGGTACAGGGCCTGTTCTTCAACTGCGGCTGGGGCACCGGTGGCTTCAAGGCCACACCCGGCTCCGGCCATGTGTTTGCCGACATGCTCGCGCAGGGCGAGGCCAATGCGCTCTCCAAGGCCTTCTCCGTAGACCGCTTCCACACCGGCCACCTCATTGACGAACACGGCGCTGCCGGTGTTGCCCACTAATCCTCAGGACCACCATGTTTCTAATGCATTGCCCCCACTGCGGCGAATTGCGGGACGAAGAAGAGTTCAGCTACGCCGGTGAAGCCTACATCC
>NZ_JBFUBU010000150.1:0-518 GCF_056405595.1 Polaromonas sp. P1_G1 | reverse complement strand
GCTGCGCACATCCACCCACAGGGCCAACGCCACGGTGCCTATGCCAAACACCAGCGACACATCGCGCGTGAACTCCCACTCCCAGCCGTGGTCCGTCAGCAGCGCATTGGCCATGTCCATGCTCATGTACCAGAGCGTGCCCGCCAGCGGCATCACCATGAACGGCAGGCGATAGCGCCACAGCATCACCACGCCCGCGGCCAACGTGACAAATTCCAGCGTGAGCCAGCGCCAGTCAATGCGCGTGTGGTAACTGGAGAACGAATCTGGCCCGCCCGGCGGCCACTGCCCGGCCACGCTCTGTGCGCTCCAGGCCACCAGCGACACCAGACACACCGCCAGCGTGGCCAGCAGCCCCGCGGGTACGAACAAGCCACGCGCCTTGAAATGGTCTGCCACCTTCAGGCAGGCAATCAGGTACGCCAGGCCAATGCCCAGCAGCGCCACCGGCCCCACCGCCTGAAAGCCCAGCGTCATGAACAAGCTCATGGCGCCTATGGCCACCAGGCCGCCAAAGT
>NZ_JBFUBU010000149.1:0-526 GCF_056405595.1 Polaromonas sp. P1_G1 | reverse complement strand
GCCGTTGCTGATCACTCGGCCCGAGGCGCTCCACTCGGCGATGGCCACATTCGGATCGTCCGTCACGTGGATTTTCAGAGTGGGGATGGTTTTGACATCAATGACTTTGGGGTAGTTGCGCAAGTACTCATAGATTGCCGCGCGGCCGACAATTTTTTTGGATGCGGGATCGGGCGAGAAAGGGAACTCGACGACAACGTTCTCGTCGCAGAGGGCTGCCCAGCCTTTCATGTCTTTGGCAAAAAAAGTATCGAGGCTACGTTTCAATAATTGTGCTGAAGTCAAGTTTTTACCCGTTTCCTGTGCCAGAACCGGGGTGGCCAAAGTGGCCATGGCGACCGTCGCGGCTGTGATGAGATTGCGTCGTTTCATGGTGTTGTCTTGGTGAGTCAAAAGAGTGCTTGTTCGTATCTTTTAGATCTTGATGAAGTTGATCGCTGCCAGTGGGCCAAACGGCAGTTGTGACAGCGGGCCACCCACATCAAGCGTCCCCAGGTCTACGGCAAAGTAGCCAGCCGCTTCAAGC
>NZ_JBFUBU010000148.1:0-527 GCF_056405595.1 Polaromonas sp. P1_G1 | reverse complement strand
ACTTTGGCTTCGTTCTTGAGCTTGTCCACCAGGGCGGCCACGTCGGCCACCTTGATGCCGGCGCTGCGCTTGGGCGGCTCGCTGACCTTCAGGGTCTTGATGCGCGGCTTGACGTCGACGCCGAGCTCTTCGGGCTTGATGTTGTCGAGCTGCTTTTTCTTGGCCTTCATGATGTTGGGCAGGGTGACGTAACGCGGCTCGTTGAGGCGCAGGTCGGTGGTGATGATGGCCGGCAGCGTCAGCGAAAGGGTTTCCAGGCCACCGTCAACTTCACGCGTGACCTTGGCGATGCCGCCTTCGACTTCGACCTTGGAAGCAAACGTCGCCTGGGGCCAGCCCAGCAGTGCGGCCAGCATCTGGCCGGTCTGGTTGCAGTCGTCGTCAATGGCCTGCTTGCCAAGGATGACGAGCTGGGGTTGTTCTTTTTCGACCAGGGCCTTGAGCAGCTTGGCGACGGCCAGGGGCTGCAGTTCTTCGGCGGTCTCGACCAGGATGGCGCGGTCGGCGCCTATGGCCATGGCGGTGCG
>NZ_JBFUBU010000147.1:0-527 GCF_056405595.1 Polaromonas sp. P1_G1 | reverse complement strand
CTACCGCGCTGTGCACAGCCAAAACAACAGCTTGCTGGAGCGCCAACCCGAGCTTCTGCTCGGCAGATTGGTGTCGGACATTTTGCCCAAGGATGCCGCGGATACCTGCATGGCCGCATTGAACGAAGCACAGGCGACAGGCAGTTCCTACGGAAAACAATACAGCCTGGAATTACACGCGGGCAAGCAATGGTTTGAGTTGTCGGTAGTGCGCAAGCCCACGGTGCCGGGCGAGGAAGAGCGCTTCATCGCGATTGCGCGCGACATCACCGAGCGCAAGAACGCCGAGGAGGTGATTCGCCACCTGGCCTTCCACGACACGCTGACAGGGTTGCCGAACCGCCGCCTGCTGACCGACCGGCTGCAACAGGCCCTGGGCGCCAGCCACCGCAAGGGTGAGCACGGCGCACTGATGTTCCTGGACCTGGACCAGTTCAAGCTACTCAACGACACGCACGGCCATGACGTGGGCGACCTGCTGCTGCAGGAAGTGGCGCGGCGCCTGCAACAAAGCATTCGCGCGGTGG
>NZ_JBFUBU010000146.1:0-529 GCF_056405595.1 Polaromonas sp. P1_G1 | reverse complement strand
ACCTTGTTCTCCAGCCCGGGCGGCCTCCACGGCAGCGTTCAGSGCCAGGATGTTGGTCTGGAAGGCGATKCCGTCGATSACGCTGATGATGTCGGCGATCTTTCGGSWGGAYTCRTTRATRCCTTTCATGGTYWSMACSACYTGGCCAACSACTTCTCCGCCYTGAATAGCSACCGTAGAGGCATTCATRGCCARYTGGTTGGCCTGGCGGGCGGAATCCGCGTTCTGGCGTACGGTGGATCCCAGCTCTTCCATGCTGGCGGCGGTTTCTTCCAGGGCGCTGGCCTGTTGTTCGGTGCGGGCAGACAAGTCGTGGTTGCCTTGGGCGATCTCGGCGCTGGCGGTGGCGACGGATTCGGAGTTTTGCTTAACCCGGGCCACGATGTCGGAGAAGCCGCTCTGCATGGTGCGTAGTTCACGGAACAGGTGCACAAACTCGTCGCTGCCAAACACCCTTACCGGAGCGGACAGATCACCATGCGCAATGTTGCCGGCCACTTCTACCGCGTGCAGCATGGGGCGTTTTATC
>NZ_JBFUBU010000145.1:0-530 GCF_056405595.1 Polaromonas sp. P1_G1 | reverse complement strand
ACACAATCACCAGCACGGCGGACGACTTCCAGCCCTGGGCCGGCATGGACAGCGCCAGAAGAATGCCCAGAGGCAGCTCGACCGCCAGCACCGCAAACGAATAGGTGATCTGGCGCAGCAGCGCACCGTGCAGCTCTTCGTCACGCATGATGGCTGCGAACCACTCGGTGCCCACAAACACGCGGCGCTCGGGCGAGATGATGTCTTGCACCGAATAGTTCACCACCACCATCAGCGGCACGATGGCCGAGAAGGCCACGCAAATCAGCATGGGCAGAATCAAAAACCAGGCGCGCTGGTTGACCGGTTTAGTGGTGGTGCTCATGCCACGATCTCCTCGTTTTGGTAGAAGCAGGTGTGTTCACCCATCACCTGCAGCCACACGCTGTCACCAGCGGAGATCTGTGCGGCGTCGGCCGCCAGGCGGGCTTTGATGGTGTGGCCTTCGCGCGCTGCGCTCACGATCACGTGCGTCCCCACGTCCTGCACCTGGGTCACGGTCATGGGCAGGGCGCCGGGAGCATTCGCAC
>NZ_JBFUBU010000144.1:0-533 GCF_056405595.1 Polaromonas sp. P1_G1 | reverse complement strand
GAACTCCTCCAAACACAAACTACATCTTTGTTTCTGGGATAACAAATTTTTGGCCGCTGGCCACCCTGATTCGACTTCTGGGTTTTACTGTCGGTGGTGCCGTTGGGTCGCTATTGACCCGAGATGTATCGCTGCGAGTATTCTTTATTTTCGCTATCGTCAGCCTCGTTTCTGCCCATTTCGAAGACGTAGTAGCGCCGGATACTGCTTCAATATTCAAGCTCTATATTTGGGTATTCGCGGGGCCCGTTGGGATGTGCTTTGGCATCGTCCTTGCGCGGCTTTTTGGTCGTGTCGCTCAGACCTGAATCTAGAAAGCTTCGGAGCTCCAGGGATGTCGGCCATCAGTCTGTAGACGCCTTGGCATCGCGGCAGAAGCGGTCATGCTGACATAAGTCTCAGTTTGATACGATTCCGATGACACTTCCATACATTATTCGTTGAACATCCATGATCCAAGGCGGAGCAATCATTGCTGATATCGAGCGTTTGCTCGAACTGTTTGCCGAGCTTTGCGACGACCGGGATACATT
>NZ_JBFUBU010000143.1:0-535 GCF_056405595.1 Polaromonas sp. P1_G1 | reverse complement strand
CCGCATAGTCATGCCTTCGGCGTGAGCTCTTCGACTTCATCCAATTCCTCGCCGTAGCTCAGTCTGCGCAATGCAATCGACGCCTCGGCTGACCTAACCTCAGCGGCGATCCGCTGGTCGAGATAGTGAATTTGCAAGGCGGCAAAAGCCTTTACAGTTTCGCTCTCGTCCCGGAGCCATGGCTCTAGCAAGGCCTTGCGTTGGGCATGCAGATCCGCGAATCCAAACTCGCCGGRGACCACGCCCGACTCTTGCAGTACGTACTTCGCCTGGTTGAACAAAGGGCTCTCGACCTCTATCGCAGCCACGATGCTTCGGACGTGGTCATAGACGACCTCCTTGCCTTCAAAGGCTGACAGGACAGCGAGCGCGAAGGCAAGGTCGTTTTTGTTCCCATTTGCAATGACTTGGGAAAGCCTCTCGCTAAGGCCATTGGCTAAGTCTGGGAACACAGATGCCAGCAGCCTTCCGCCGTCAAAGGAGAAGTGCAGCGAATCCGCGTCGAACCACCGGCGTGCCCCCGCTAGCATGAGGT
>NZ_JBFUBU010000142.1:0-538 GCF_056405595.1 Polaromonas sp. P1_G1 | reverse complement strand
ACTTCACACGCGGGGTGTTGAACTTGTTTTCGCAGACTGTAAAAACCACGGCCGCAACCACGCCAAACAAGATGCCGAGTACCACCTGAATGGCCTTGAGCTCCCAGTACTGGGAGGGGTCTTCTTGCACCGGCTGAAACAAGCCTACGACAATGCCAAACACCAGCCAGCGCACGAGATAGCCCCACCAGCGGGTCCATAGCCCTGTGCCAACCTGTGGCCAGTTTTCCTTGCTTGCGTCTGCATTGTCCATAGGTAGAGTCTACAAAAGCATTCAGCGTCGCTAGGCCCCGCAAGCAAAAAATCCCGATCCTTCGTATAATTCATCCATGTTCTCTATCAAAGATTTGATCCTCACCTAGCCTTACCGCTCTGTCGGCAAGGCTATTTGTCTTGCCGGTCTTTGAACCTCAAACCCCGGCAGTTTTCTGTGCGGGGTTTTTTGTTTTTTGCGAGTATTTCCTATGCGTACCTTTGACAAGCTGATCGCCACAATTCATTCACACCAGTGGATGGTGGGCTTGCGCTCGTCCATTGG
>NZ_JBFUBU010000141.1:0-539 GCF_056405595.1 Polaromonas sp. P1_G1 | reverse complement strand
GAAGATGGCGCCGCTGCACCACCACTTTGAAAAGTCGGGTTGGAAAGAAACCCAGGTGGTGGTCCGCTTCTGGATCATCACCATGCTGCTCTGCCTGGTGGGCCTGTCCACCCTGAAATTGCGATGAACGAACACGAAGAGCACCTCCCCGGCGAACACCCCGCAGCGTCCCTTCCGGACGGCGGGGTGCCGGCGTCTGCGCACGACGCACAGCCTGCTACGCCGGAAGAGGTGTCAGACATGCCTGCCGTAGAGGCCGTACCTGTCGTGGTCGAGCTTGCTGAGCCGGAGGAATCTGCCAAGGAAGCCCGTGGCCTGCCCACCACGCTGACAGCCGCGCGCGACGCGGCGGCCTTTGTGGCGCAGATTTTTGCGGACACGCATGCTGAGAAGGCCGAGCCTGTGGTGCTGGTGGACGACGTGCAGGTGGCGCTTGAGGAGGCCTTCGCTCCGGAGCCAATGGTGGATGCACCCTTTCAGCCGCTGCTGGGCCAGAACATCCTGATCCTGGGTCTGGGCGCCTCCGGCCTGGCCATGGC
>NZ_JBFUBU010000140.1:0-546 GCF_056405595.1 Polaromonas sp. P1_G1 | reverse complement strand
CCGCATTGAGGCGAACCGTGGTACTCAGGTCGCTCATCGAAGAGGCAGTCTGTTGCAACGCACTTGCCTGGTTTTCCGTTCGACCCGAGAGATCAAAATTTCCCTGTGAAATCTCACTGGATGCAATCGATACGCTTTCTGCACCCTCACGCACTTTTTGCACGAGACTTGCAAGTCCCGTCTGCATTCTTTCCAGTGCACGCAGAAGTTGTGCCGACTCGTCTCGTCCATGTGGTGCCGGGATATCTCCATCCAAAACACCATTGGCAATACATTCAGCCGCCGACGTCGCCTCACAAATTGGATTCACGATAGACCGAGTTAGCCGCCAAGCAATGCCGACACCCAATAGCAACGTTGCAACGCCAATGCACACAACGACTATTTGACCTTGGCGAGCATCCTCCTCCGCCTCCAGCAATGCGTTCTCATACACGTCATTTTGGTAGGTCTTTAAACGTTGAATTTCCGCAACATAAGCTTTCGCCAGCGGCTCCAGCTGCTCTGCCACAGCAGTCCTTACATCCTCTCCCGCGAGATGCCTCT
>NZ_JBFUBU010000139.1:0-548 GCF_056405595.1 Polaromonas sp. P1_G1 | reverse complement strand
GGTATTCGGTCAGCTCAAAACCCAGCCGCTCGCGCACCGCCGCATGTTTGACCTGGCTGATGTCCTGCAACATCCCATTGAGCAGTTGTGGATGCTGCGGGTCATGGGGCAGCGTAGAGATGCGCAGCCAGCGCATGCCGTCGGCCACACTCAGCACACGCACCTCGACACCCTCYGTGCAAGGCACCGCCGTATCTGACAGCAGCGCGACCAGCCGGGCCGCATCATCGGGCACCACGTGGATCAGGGTCTCGTCCAAGTTTTTGTGATGACGGCCCTGCACATCGAGCAGTTTGGCTGCATGGGTGGACAGCAGAATCTGCCCGCTGTGCGCGTCATACCACCATAGCCCGAACCCGGCAGCAGCTTCCATGGCAGACGCGTGGTCTGTATCCGTGCGCAGCTTGGCCCGCAGGGGGATAGAGATGCCCAACTTTGGGGCTATGTCCAGGAGAGCGCCAACGAAGACGGCCATTTGTTTTCCATGTCATACCTTATGGCCAACATAGCACGCAAGTTACATGCCGACACAAATTCGACCTCAGGCT
>NZ_JBFUBU010000138.1:0-549 GCF_056405595.1 Polaromonas sp. P1_G1 | reverse complement strand
TGTAGTAGGTGAAGAACGGAATCTGCGGGCGGGTTACGCCGTTCCAGATGCGCGCCTTGGCACTACCAACAAAGCGCCCGGCATACAAACCTCGCGTTGTGCTGGTCTCCTGCCAGGCAACCCATCCTTTGCAATCACTGAAAGGGGACGTGCCGTTCAAACAATTGGCATGGTTATAAGCAGCACCCCAGACACCTGAATTGAAGTACTGGTATTGCATGTCGAAGGGGGCTGCGTTTCCAGCACTTCCGGAGAATCCAATCATCACCTTGGTGTGCCCCAAGAAAGGGGTACTCAGCGCAGAGTTGGTTGGTGTGGTGCTCACGCTGAAGTCCATGGTGGTGGTGCCACCTCCCGACGAACCACCACCGCCTCCGCAACCCGCCAGGATCAAGCCCAATAGAAATATGCCAACGCGCATGCCGCCCCCAAAATGCCGTGAAAAAACGAGATGTCAATACAAGGCCCGTATTCACGCATAAACGGCAAATTTAATATATTCCTATTACATATAGATACGGTGCAAGTAACGGATCCGATGGCCCGCGA
>NZ_JBFUBU010000137.1:0-551 GCF_056405595.1 Polaromonas sp. P1_G1 | reverse complement strand
GCCCTCGGGCGCCGCAATCGTGCCATTGGTTTCCACCGCAATCGCAAAGCCCTGCGCATGCAGCGCATCAATCAGCGCAGTGTCCACCTGCAGCAGCGGCTCACCACCGGTCAGCACCACAAAGCGGTTCGCCGCATCGGTATCGGGCCACTGCGCGGCAATGCGCTCGGCCAGCGCCTGCGCGGTCTTGAACTTGCCGCCCAGCGTGCCGTCGGTGCCCACAAAGTCGGTGTCGCAAAACTGGCAGACGGCGTTGGCGCGGTCCTGCTCGCGGCCGGTCCAGAGGTTGCAGCCCGCAAAACGGCAGAACACGGCGGGGCGGCCTGCATTCGAGCCTTCGCCCTGCAGGGTGTAAAAAATTTCTTTGATCTGGTATGTCATCGCGCGCCCTCAGTGGCTGACCTTGCCCTGCACGCCGGCCACCAGCCAGTTCATGCCCAGAATGTCGACGTCGCTCAAGGTCTGGCCCTTGGCAATCACCAGCTTGCCCTCGTTGTCCAACACGTCGGCCTGGGCGTAAAACGGGTGCAGCTTGCCCGCGGCAATGTCCT
>NZ_JBFUBU010000136.1:0-557 GCF_056405595.1 Polaromonas sp. P1_G1 | reverse complement strand
GACTTGTGCACCGGGTCGGTCATGCTGTCGTACAGCGCGTCAAAATTCTTGCTGACGGTGGTCGGTAGCATGAACTGCTGGCCGATCATGTCCAGCACATCCTGCTTGGTCTGCGCATTGGCGAGGTTGGCGTACAGAAAGTGGTGTCCCAAGCCCTGTGCGGCCTCTTGCAGATCCGACACCCGGAAGGCGCGGATCGATTGAACGATATTCGTTCTGACAGTTCGAAGTGGCGTATCCATCCCCGATTCTCTTTCTCAAAGTACAAAATTCAATTCAAGGCACGATCTTGCGAAAACTCGCATAGTGATCGGTCGTGTAGTAACAGGCATCTGGCACAGTGGCCGGGCCACCGCACACAATTCGTCGTGCTCCCCGGTCCGAAGAGCCCGGTGTGTTCACGGTGTATTCCCGGTAGTAGCCGCGCTTTTGCAAGGGCAGCAAACGCTCCCGATTGCCGAAGACCACGCCATCTTTGGCGTAGGGAAAAGGACCGCCTTGCCGGACCAGCGCATAGGTTGCACGGGCGGGGGCTGGAAGGCTGCCCACTTCCACGG
>NZ_JBFUBU010000135.1:0-561 GCF_056405595.1 Polaromonas sp. P1_G1 | reverse complement strand
GTATATGTCGCCGTAGTTTTCGCGTTGTTCACATTGCAGTTGTTACAGCCTCCACTTGCATTCAAATTACCAGCAGGCGTGACGGTAATATTGGTAGGGTCATTGTAGGTAAAGTTCAAAATCCCAGAGTGGAAGTGCACGCCATCCTTCTGATCCGTGCCTGAAATTACATAGCCAAAACCTTGCGCGTTAACCGTAGCCTGTGCAATAGTTTGTGTTGATATGGAAATGGTAGGTGGAGTGACTGCCGTATTCACACTATATTCAAGTGTTCCCCAAACGTCTTGGTCATAGTCTCCCCCTTGTTCGGAGTCTTCCCATTGAATAACGTATTTGCCGGTTGTCGCCGTCTGTGAAACGATGCGAAAATCGACCAAAGTACCGCCACCAATACCCCCGCTGAGCTTCAATTGGTATGCAGGTTGAATAACTACATATTTTCCTGCTTGTCCAGGGACGCTTACTTTAATTCGCGGAGAGCCCGTCGCGAGTGCCACTCCATAGGTATCTACTTTAAAAGCACGCTTATTATTAGTGGGGATTGTGAAGTCAGTGCGAATG
>NZ_JBFUBU010000134.1:0-572 GCF_056405595.1 Polaromonas sp. P1_G1 | reverse complement strand
CATCTGCTCCATCGCCTACCCCATCCTGGATTCGGCAGGCGAACTGGCCCCCAACCGCCTGCGCTCTGCCCAAGACCCGCTGATGGGAAAATAGGCGCGAACCCGCACGCCCACCATTGAGACACTCCCCTATGCAAACCCTATCCAAAAAAACTCTGGTCGCGGCCGCCCTGGTGTGGTCGTGCTCCGCTGTGATGGCCCAAAGCGTGGTGCTGGCGCAGGCCACTCCAGTGGATACCACCCCAGCGCAGAACGCCACCTCCGCCAAGGTTGACCGCGCACTGAACCAAGACGGCAACTGGTATTTCTCCTGGGGCTACAGCCGCCAGCAGTACGCGCCCTCGGACATCCATGTGTCCCAGCCCAGCCAGGGCAACGATTTCACGGTACACAACGCCAAGGGCAGCGATTTTCCGTCCAGCATTCCTGACACCATCAATTCACTCTTCAACCTGGACTTCACCAACCCGCAGGAGAACGTGCGCATTGGCAAGTTCATGAATGAGGAAAAGACCTTTGCCATCGAGTTTTCGCTAGACCATAGCAAGTACAACGTGGACGCTGGCCAGACC
>NZ_JBFUBU010000133.1:0-579 GCF_056405595.1 Polaromonas sp. P1_G1 | reverse complement strand
CAGGGTAACCGTGCGCGGTGAAGTGCCGGTGTCGGTGGATGGCCGGCGCAGCTTTGCGGTGGGCCAGGCTGCCAACTCCGCGGCCCAGGCCGCCTGATGCGCGGGTTCTTTGAACGCAACGCGTTTTTACTGCGCTTCGCGCTGCTGTCCTCCTTCATGGGGATCAGCGTGGGGCTGGCCAAGTTCACCACCACCCTGTACGCGCTGCACCTGGGCGCGCAGGGCGGTTGGCTGGCGGCCATCGCCGGGGCGCAGTCGGTGGGCATTCTGTTCATGAGCATTCCGGTGGGCTTTTGGGTGGAACGCATCGGCCCTGAGAGGCTGTTCGTGGCGGGTAGCCTGGTCATGGGGGGTCTGTATGCGGCCATTCCGCTGCTGCCGCACACGCTGTTTCTGGTGCTGCTAACGGCACTCATCAGCTTTGTCATGCCGCTGCGCTTTGTCTCGCTCAACACCGTGTTCATGGCGGCGCTGGAGCGCATTGGCCACGCACGCGCCGGCTGGCAGCGCGGCGCGCACATGGCGGGCATGTTTCTGCTGGGCCCCATGCTGGCCGCCGGTGTAGTGGCGCTGGTGGGC
>NZ_JBFUBU010000132.1:0-582 GCF_056405595.1 Polaromonas sp. P1_G1 | reverse complement strand
GTACCAGCCCACGCCAAAGGTGGGCGCCACGGTCAGCGGCTGGTCAAACTCCATGCTGCTGGGCGGGATGGCCCGGCCATCGCGCAGCGGCGCCAGGGGCACGCAGTTATCCGGCAAGCGCGGGCCCCAGTAGCGCCACAGCGGTGCCTCATGCGGGCGCACCTCCAGCACCACACTGCTGTGGGTGCCATGCAAAACTGTGAAGGTGGCAGAGGCCTCGGGCGCGTGGGTAGGCATGTTCAGTTGCAGTAAATACGTTGGCCGCTCTTGTCGAACAGCAGGGCCTTGGCCGCGTCAAAGCGCGCTTCCAGCATCTGGCCCGAACGCAAGCTGCGGCCGTGCTTGGTCTCGATGACCACCATTACGCCACTGCTGGAGCGGGCGTAGGCAAAGGTCTCGCCGCCCAGGTGCTCCAGCATGTCGATGGTGACGGGCAGCGTGGCGCTGCCGTCTTCCTGGAAATGCTCGGGCCGTACCCCCACCGACACCTCGGTGCCCACGGCGGGCAGGTTGCCGTCCAGCGGCAGGGTCACCACGGCATTGTCAAAACCCGCCAAGGCCACCTGGCATTGGTTCACACCG
>NZ_JBFUBU010000131.1:0-584 GCF_056405595.1 Polaromonas sp. P1_G1 | reverse complement strand
GATTACGTTATGTTGCACGCCGACGCTACGGGCATAGGATTGGCCCGCGACAAGCGGAACCGTCTTTGTTCCTTCCAATGTTTCCAGTTGCAATACACCGTAGGTTTGCGGTACCACCACGTAGTCGTGTTCGTGTACATGCCAGCCTGTTTCGGCACCTGGCGCAAATCTCCATTCGGTCACGATGACGCGATCGTTGGATATTTGCACAGTGGGAACAGCGTAGGGGCGAGGGAGATGCGTCATAAGGTAATGCCTTGAATAGACAAGTGTTAGCGGTAGTGAACGCCGGGCAACACGCACAGCATTTCAAACAGCAGGTTGGCCCCCAGCAGTGCGGTGTTGCCGGAGGTGTCATAGGGCGGGGAGACCTCTACCAAGTCCGCACCCACGATGTTAAGTCCCCGACAACCGCGGATGATTTCCAGTGCCTGCGGTACGCTCAGACCACCAATCTCCGGCGTGCCGGTACCGCCGGCGTATGCGGGGTCGATACCGTCAATGTCAAAGCTGAGGTAGCAGGGGGTGTTGCCGATGCGTGTACGTACCTGGGCCATCAAGGGTGCGAGCGACTGGTACCAGAC
>NZ_JBFUBU010000130.1:0-589 GCF_056405595.1 Polaromonas sp. P1_G1 | reverse complement strand
GACCGTACACCTGGCTGCCCACACACTGCTGTGGCACAGCACGCCGCGCAGCGCCACCTGGCAGTTTGTGGCCGATGACAACGCCCCAGCCCTGTGCGCCTACTGGCTGGGCTTTTCACCATCCAGCGCCACGATTGGAGGCTATCCATGACCGCCCTCACCCTCTGGCGCAACGCCAAACTTGCCACCCTGCACGGCAACACCCCTTGGGGGTGGATAGAAGACGGCGCGCTGCTCACGCAGGGCGACCGCATCGTGTGGGCCGGTGCGGCATCGACCCTGCCCACCGCCCAAGCCAAGCAGGTAGAAGACGAATACGACCTGGGTGGCGCGCTGCTCACGCCCGGCTTGGTGGACTGCCACACGCACCTGGTCTATGGCGGGCAACGTGCCGCCGAGTTTGAACTGCGGCTGCAGGGCGCCAGCTACGAAGAGATAGCCCGCGCGGGTGGTGGCATACGCTCCACCGTGGCGGCCACCCGCGCCGCCAGCGACGAAGAGCTGCTGGCCAGCGCCATGCGCCGCGCGCAAAGCCTGATGGCCGAGGGCGTGACCACGGTGGAAATCAAATCGGGCTATGGCCTGAGCG
>NZ_JBFUBU010000129.1:0-593 GCF_056405595.1 Polaromonas sp. P1_G1 | reverse complement strand
GAATCAGAGATAGATTTTCTGGAGCAACTGCATCAGGGTTTCGCGTTCGGCCGCGCTGAGGCGGGCGGTGGCCGCTTCCTCCAGTTCGGAGGCCGTGGTTTCAGCCCGCTTCATCAGGGCACGCCCCTGAGCGGTCAGGTGCAGGCCCATGGCGCGCCCATCGCTGGGATGGGGCCGGCGCAGAATCAGTTCACGCGCCTGGAGCTGGTTGACCATGCCGACCAAGTTGGGCGGCTGGATACCCAGAGTGGCACACAGCTGCCGCGATGTGATGCCCGGGTTGTGCCGGATCAGCGACAGCACGGAGAAGTCGACCGGCCGCAAACTGTAGACCGCCATGTTGCGCAGAAATGCGTCCACGATGACCAGCGTCGCGCGCCTGGCGTTGTAACCGACCAGGCTGTCCAGGAAGCGGGTGTCAACCTGTTCGACGCCAGCGTCCGGGACGGGTTTGCGAGTTGCCATGGGTGTAAGGGGGAATGGGGCTGCGGTGGGGAGGCCGCATCATAAGTGCCCCCTGAGGGTCAGGACTCGGCGGTAAAACCGATCTTCTTGATCAGTGGCCCCCAGTACTGGCTTTCGGACTCCTGCCA
>NZ_JBFUBU010000128.1:0-595 GCF_056405595.1 Polaromonas sp. P1_G1 | reverse complement strand
GGCACACGCACGCCATCTACCACCATGTCGCCCTCGCCCATCAGCGCCAGCGTCATGTGGGACAGCGGCGCCAGATCGCCCGACGCCCCCACCGAGCCTTGTGCGGGAACAAAGGGCACCAGGCCGGCGTTGTGCACGGCTAAGAGCGTGTCCACCACCAGCTCGCGGCAGCCCGAGTAGCCGCGCGCCAGGCTGGCGGCCTTGGTGGCCATCATCAGCCGCATGATGGGGGCGGCCAGCGGCTCGCCCACGCCCACGCTGTGGCTGCGGATCAGATTGCGCTGCAGCGTGGCCAGTTGGTCTTTGCTGATGCGCTTGTTCGCCAGCTTGCCAAAGCCGGTGTTGACGCCGTACACGGGCGCGTCGCCATCGGCCGCGGCCTTGACCAGCGCGTGCGATGCGCGCATGGCGGTGCGGGCCGATGCGGGCAGACTGAGCTGGCACACGCTGGCGTGGATCAAGCCCAGTTCGTCGAGCGTGATCTTGCCGGGGTGAAGGATGAAGGAGGTCATGGAAAGGTCTTTCTTGTCGTTGTGGATGAATTGACGGTGCCCGCACTTAACCATTTGCCCAACGTGTCGGCCACGCCTTCAGG
>NZ_JBFUBU010000127.1:0-596 GCF_056405595.1 Polaromonas sp. P1_G1 | reverse complement strand
GAATACGTTAATGCGGAAGATGATGAAGAGATCAATGTTGATGAGCCGCCACCATCTCATCAACCTCAGAAACAAAACCCAGTTACTTCGAAAGCAAGAGTTTCAACGAAGCGCACATCAAGAAATATCAATGTGAAACTGAGGTTCACCGTATTGCAGTCGGATAGTTTTCGTTGCCGCTCATGCGGAGCATCTCCCGCGAGAAATCCTGAAATTGAGCTGCATGTTGATCACATCGTACCGTGGTCTAAAGGTGGTGAAACTGAGGTCCAGAATCTTCAAACACTTTGCTCTAAATGCAATTTAGGCAAGAGTAACCATGAGTTCATTTCTCAAAGTGAGAGTGCCTAGTTTTTGTAAGTTGAGCCCCAAACCCGCTCCCGCCGTCTGGCTCAATTTGGACACTAGACCTGCAACACCACCCCACTAAACCGCAGGTGGTGCAAGCACTCCCGCAAAATCACCATCGCCGCATAAAACTCCGGCGCCGTAGGCAAGGCCTCGTGCGCGCTGGGGCGCCCCTGGCTCACCATGGCGATGCGGTTGAATAGGTCTTCCACTTCTTCCAAATTCCATCGCAACACGGTATCCGGCAC
>NZ_JBFUBU010000126.1:0-599 GCF_056405595.1 Polaromonas sp. P1_G1 | reverse complement strand
TTGTCGCGCAACTCGGGTGGCAGGCGGCCCACCAGGATGGAGATGAAGATGATGTTGTCTATGCCCAGCACGATCTCCAGGGCGGTCAACATCCCAAAGGCAATCCAGACATTGGGGTCGGTTAAAAAATCCATGGTCAGGCTCTCTGTTCTAAGTGACCCGGGCGATGGTAGGGTCAGAGGCCGCTTCCAGCGAAACCTCAGTCGGCCCAACCCCTTAAAAGACGGGGGCTTGTGGCGCGCCTGGCCGCTTTGCGGTTGCGCGTTCGGCGTCGTTATCATGGGCAGATCGCACGGAGGGTTCGCGTCATGAAACGCAGGCAATGCTTGGCCGCTGGTGGGTTTGCAGCACTTTGGCTGGGCGGCGTGCGCGCGCAAGAGGCACCGGCCAACCTGGCTGTGCTCCAGGCCGGCTATGCGCGCCGCATCAAGCGCCTGTTGGCGGCTGGGCAGTTGCCCTACATCGATGTGGAAAGTTCGTGTAACCCCGCCAAGGTGGACGTCCCCGCCCTGGCTGCCGAGCTCGACCGGCTCCACATCGGCGCCATGGCGCTGTCGTCTGACATGGGTAACCACCAGTTCGAGCGCGGGGTGCTGCGC
>NZ_JBFUBU010000125.1:0-607 GCF_056405595.1 Polaromonas sp. P1_G1 | reverse complement strand
AGCTGTAGCTGGACGCGGTGACCGCAAAGGCCTGCAGGTGGCCGCGGCGAATCAGGTGCGGCAGGCGCTCCAGCGGCACCAGCTTTTGCAGCAGCTCGCCCAGCGGCGCGTTGTCCAGCAGTGACTTGGGCTTCACGCGCCGCCACTTGGCCAGCAGCCAGCCCAGCGACAACAGAGTGAGCCAGGTGGCGCCCGAGCGCAGCATGCTCAAGTGGTCGGCACGGTACACCTGGTCGGCGTGGAAGTTGCGCCAGGTGTGGGCAATCATGCGCACCGTGGCGTCGAAATTGTCCGCTCCGCAGGCCAGCGCCGCGGCGTTGATGGCGCCTGCCGAGGTACCTGCAATGATGGGAAAGGGGTTGGGCTGGTCGCCCGCGCCGCAGGCCAGGCGGATGTCGGCAATGGCTTCGAGCACGCCCACCTGGTAGGCCGCGCGGGCGCCGCCACCGGTCAACAACAGGCCGTTGGCGGGCAGGGGGGGCGGTCGGGTGTCCATGGAGCCATTATGAAAAGCCCCATGGGCTTGTAAACAGTTAAATGCGCGGGGTAAACCCTAGCAGTTCGATAGACTCCCAGCATTCAGGAGTTTTCATGTCCGCTACCGACC
>NZ_JBFUBU010000124.1:0-628 GCF_056405595.1 Polaromonas sp. P1_G1 | reverse complement strand
ACCCAGCTCGGTCGCGGCCACCGTCATCAGAGTGAACAACAAAGGAATGCACAGGAACGGCACCACATAGATTCCATTCAGCACAATGGGCAGCCCATACAGCACTGCCTCGTTGATATTGAAGAGGGCTGGCAACGCCGACCATTTGGCAATCTGGTGTTGAGGCCCCTGCCTCACYTTCCACAAAATGGCAATCACCAGGCACATCGTGGAGCCTGCTCCACCCATCAGTGCAAAGTGGTTGAACAGGGGGCGCCAGGCCAGCGCGTTGGTGTAGGGTGAACCACCTGGGGCAAAGAGTGCGGCGCCGTAGGTGTCGAGAATTTGGGCCCCATGGATGCCGAAAAACCAGGCGGTTTGGTTTAGCAGGGTCGCCAGGCTGCTCAATACCCAGGTGGCATCTGCCTGCTTCAGTTGCGCCCATATCACCACGGGCGACAACACATAGGGAGAGACCGTAGGCAGAGTTCCGAGCATCTCCACGATCAAGAAAAAAACAATCCCTGCCACGATCACGGCTGGCGTCAGGCGCACCGCATGGTGATAGATGGAATCAGCAACGTAGGGATCATCACTCACCCGCAGCCAATGCCATCGTGTGACCAGTCGTAGCAGCTCAGCTGTGGCG
>NZ_JBFUBU010000123.1:0-632 GCF_056405595.1 Polaromonas sp. P1_G1 | reverse complement strand
GGCTTGCGCCCAGGCTTCCACCTGCGCCTGCAGCCCGGCCAGTGGTGTGCGCAGCTGGTGGGCCGCATCGGCCACAAAGCGGGCCTGACTCTCGGCCTGGGCATTGACCAGGCCGAACAAGCGGTTCAGCGACAGCACCAGGGGCCGGACCTCGTCGGGCGAGGCATCGGGGTCCAGCGCGGACAGGTCGCGCGGCGAACGACGCTCCACCGCATCCTTCAGCTCCAGCAGCGGCCGCAGTGCGGTACGCACCGCCCAGTTGACGGCGAAGAAGCCGGCCACGGCCAACACCAGGTTGGGCAGCAGCACCTTCAGCGCCAGCAGGCGCAGCCATTGCTGGCGCGGATCGGAACCGTCGGCCAGACGCACCACCAGCTCCCCGGCCACGGTTTGCACGCGTTGGCTGACGATGCGATAGGTGATTCCCTCGTACTCCTCGCTGGAAAACTCGGGCTCCTTGGTGGTGGGGGGCAGGCCGGTGAGCCAGTCGTCGCCCACCTTCACGCGGCCGTCCAGACCGACGACGGCGAAGGCCGACATGCCTGGCCGCGCACTAAGAAACTCGTCCACCGGTGGGGCCGTCAGCAGTACGGGCGGGGCCATCTCGGTCTCGCCGCGCGCAACCACCGAGT
>NZ_JBFUBU010000122.1:0-643 GCF_056405595.1 Polaromonas sp. P1_G1 | reverse complement strand
TCCCAAGGGTGATGTGGTGTTACAGCATCTGGGCCGTCTGCTGCAAACCTGCGGCCGCCAGCAGGACCTGCCTGCACGCCTGGGTGGTGAGGAGTTTGCCATGCTGCTGCCCGACACCGATGCAGTCGGAGCCCGTGCGTTGGCGGACAAGATCATGAAGGCGCTGGAGGCGCTGAACCTGGAGCATGTGCGTTCTCCCACCGCCGCCACGTTGACCGTGAGCATTGGCGTGTCCACCTGGACCACCGTTCAGGGTAGTGGTGCCGAGCTATTTGCCCAGGCAGACAAGGCGCTGTATGCGGCCAAGCACAGCGGGCGCATGCGCACCTGTGTGTACGGCGCGCCCGATGTGCCTAGGCTTTGAGGGCGTCCAGCAGTTCGGTTTCGATCTCGATCTGGGCACGGTTGTGCTGCAGCTGCGGGCCGTGGATCAGAAAGGTATCTTCCACGCGCTCGCCCAGCGTAGCTACCTTGGCCAATTGCACCTCGATCTGGTGGCGCGCCAGCACCCGGGCCACGCTGTAAAGCAGGCCCAGGCGGTCGCTGGCCGAGATATTGAGCAGCCAGCGCTGCGCTTTTTCATCGGGCTTAAGTGACACGCGCGGCGCAATAGGAAAGCTCTTGACCCGGCGCGACACCCTGC
>NZ_JBFUBU010000121.1:0-643 GCF_056405595.1 Polaromonas sp. P1_G1 | reverse complement strand
GGATGTTGCGTGCCAGCTCTTTGGGTTCGGCTTGCAGAATGTGCGTCCAACGTTCGATGTATACCGGGCTGCACAAATCTCTCTCTTTCCAAAGCGCCACCATCTGCAACGCTTGCAACTGCATCGCGCGTGCAGGGGCGTCGTCCAGCGCCATAAGGGCTGCAATCTTCAGGTGTTTTTCCCGCGAGGTGGCCAGTTTGGCCTGGTTCTCCAGGCGTGCCTTGCGGCGCTCCGCCAGTTCTGGCGAATCGCTACCCAAGCCCAACGCGATCCCCAGCTCCCGCGCCACCGCCAGGTAGCTGGACATTTGTGCGTCCATACCTTTTTCGATCTGGACCAGGGTGGTGCGGCTGATGCCAGCGGCTTTGGCGACCAACATTTGCGACTTCCCCTGCGCTATACGCAAGGTGCGCAGCTGCGTTCCGATCAGGTTGGGGTTGGTTGGCATGTACAGAATTCTAGTCATGTACAGAATTACGGTCAAATCAGGCGCTGGATGATCAACCAAACAACTCGCCACGCGCCGCGTTGGTGATGGCCACCACGCAGGGGTGGGTGATGCGCCGCTCTACCGACACGGCAAAGAACTCCTCCTCGAGCTCGTCGGTGCGGCCAACCAGCTCTACGCCAAACTGCTCCATGA
>NZ_JBFUBU010000120.1:0-645 GCF_056405595.1 Polaromonas sp. P1_G1 | reverse complement strand
GCGCTGGGGCGTGAGGTGGTGCACTACGAGGCACCGCCTTCTGTAGAGGTAGCTACTGAGATGGACCGTTTTTTGGTGTGGTTTGAAAGCACACGCCCTGCTACGGGTGCCACTGCGGTGAACGGCATTGCACGGGCGGCTCTGGTGCACCTGTGGTTTGAGTCCATCCACCCGTTTGAGGACGGCAATGGTCGCCTGGGCCGCGCCCTGGCAGACATGGCGCTGGCGCAAGACATGCACGCGCAAGACCCACAGGCCAGCCCGGCGCTGGTGCGGGTGTATGGCATGGCGCACCAGATGCTCAAAACCCGCGCCGCGTATTACGACGCGCTGAACTATGCGCAGCGCCTACGCGGCATAGCGCCCGAGGCAAGCGCGATTGATGCAACACCGTGGGTGCAGTGGTTTGTGCAGGCGTTTACCCGCGCGTGCATTACCAGCCAAGCCGTGGTGCGGGACGCTACGGACAAGGCGCAGTTCCGGCTGCGGGCTGCGCAGTGCCAAACCAATGAACGCCAGCGCAAGGTGCTGGAGCGCCTGCTGGAGGCCGGGCATGCAGGCTCGGGTGGTTACGCCAAGATCACTGGCACCTCCAAAGCCACCGCCACCCGCGACCTGGCTGATCTGTTGGCCAGTGGCTTGCTG
>NZ_JBFUBU010000119.1:0-657 GCF_056405595.1 Polaromonas sp. P1_G1 | reverse complement strand
GCACGGATGCCATCGGGGCGCTGTGCTTCGGCCGCGAACATCGTCTTGTAATCCGCATAGCAGCGCTCTGCGCCAACACCGATGGCGGTACCGAAATCTTGGCCCCGCTGGGCATCGATGTCAAAAGCACCTGCCACCAGCTTGAACACACCATCGCGCAGCGCTGCCGAGCGGTGGATGTAGCCGATCTGGCTCTGGCGACCGCCGCCCACCATGGCCCAGGGGATGGTGGCGGGAACGAGGTTTTCTCCGTTGATCATTGGTATTTACCTGCAAATGGGGTTAGTTGAATCCGACGCTTTTGAGGAAGTCACGGCTGGCTTTGACGTCGTCCATGACGGAGCCCTTGTTGCGCGGATCTCGCTCTTGTTCCACGGTGATGTAGCCGTGGTACTGGATGTCCAGCAATGTTTGGCGGATGGCGTCGTAGTCCAGCACGCCTTTTCCAATCGGACACATCACGCCTTCGCCGCAGGCCTCAAAGAAGCGGATGCGTTTGGCCAGCACGGTGTCGAATACGCGCTGGTCGATGTCCTTGAAGTGCACGTAGTCGATGCGGTGCGCGTACTTGCGCAGCCAAGTGGTGGGCTCCATGCCGGCGTAGTAGCTGTGGCCGGTGTCTAGGCACAGGCCTGCGACTTCGTGCGGAATATCGGC
>NZ_JBFUBU010000118.1:0-677 GCF_056405595.1 Polaromonas sp. P1_G1 | reverse complement strand
CTCATCCTGGGCGGYAGCACCGACACCACCCAGACCAGCCATACCGAAAAAACCGTGACCATGGGYCTGTACCAGGAGATGAAGGGCAAGGGCAGCACCACCGAGACGCTGAACCAGACCAGCCTCAAAGGCAACGTGACGTTTGACAGCGCCTTGAAGATCACCGCCCAGATCCCCGACACCAAAGGCGGACAAGCCCTCAAGAGCCAGATCGACGCCCTGGTCAGTGAAGGCAACGGCGTGGGACTGGACTACCTCAACGCCCTGGCCGCCAACCCCAACGTCAAGTGGGACCAGGTGGCCCTGGCCCATGAGAAATGGAGCTACGACCAAGGCGGCCTGACCGGGGCGGGAGCGGCCTTGCTGACCATTGTGGTGACTTACTTCACGGCGGGCATGGGTACGGCAGCGGTGGGGACTACTACGGCTGTGGCCGGCGGCGCAGCCGGGGCAACGGTGACCACCCTGGGTGGCGTCACGCTTGCCAGTACCGCAGCAGGACTCACCACCGCAGGCATCGCCGTCAACGCTGGCTTTGCGGCTCTGGCATCCCAAGCGGCCGTGGCCATGGTCAACAACCAGGGMGACATCGGCAAGACCCTGGATCAGTTGGGCAAGGAAGAAAGCATCAAGGGCCTGCTGTTGACCATGGTGACGGCGGGGGCGTTGGACAAGCT
>NZ_JBFUBU010000117.1:0-718 GCF_056405595.1 Polaromonas sp. P1_G1 | reverse complement strand
GGCACAACCGCTACGGCATTTGCCAGAAACACGGATTGCCCTTCCAGACCTTGCAAAGCAGCCTGTTCCAATCCATGGACGATGTGCACCTCTGGATGATCGATCAGCACTTGGGCCGGCGCAGTGTGTCGGGTTTTCAGCGCGGTGTGTTGGCCTTGCGCAAGCGCGAAATCATCTCTGAGCGCCGCGTCCGCGCATTGGCTGCGGTGTCTGACGCTGATGCGGCGACGAACGAAGGCGCTGTCAGCACTAGCACCGCGCCGCCGGAGCCGCGCCAAAGCCGCGAAGACATTGCCAAGGCCGCCCGCCTGAGCAGCAACCAGGTGGTGATGATCGAAAAGATCCAGAAGCAGGCGGCGCCTGAATTGGTGGCTGCCGTGAAGTCGGGCACCATCTCCAYCAACGCCGCCGCCGCTGTGGCCACCTTGCCGGCCGAAGAGCAGGTGGCTGCGGCCACTGCTGGCAAAGACCAGCTCAAGCAAGCCGCCAAGCGCGTGCGCGACGCCAAACGGGCTGCACGGGCCGATCTGTCGGCCGACGCCGATGCCAACCCGACCGACCCCCTGCAGACCTTGCAGCAGCGCGTGGCCGTGCTGGAGGCCGAAAACGCCGACCTGCGCCGGCAATTGGCGCAATTGCAGGGCACCTAAGCGCTAGTGCCCGATTTGCACAGGAACCACGACCGCGTGTGCGGGTGGTGGGCTGCATCACACTGGAC
>NZ_JBFUBU010000116.1:0-747 GCF_056405595.1 Polaromonas sp. P1_G1 | reverse complement strand
GCCCAGCCCTTGGCCTGCGCGAGTGCCGAGAAACCACCATCTTGCGGGCGCCACAGGTGCGTATGGCAGCCCAGGGACGAGACCTCACTGGCCCTTTCACCGCACAGGCGCCAAGCCCAGTATTGCGCATAGGGCAGCAGGCAGCGCGTGCGCCGCCAGGCCTCGGGGTGCAGGTTCTGCACATAGCAAAGCTGGCGCGCGGCGTTCAAGCCCGCGGGCAGGTCGGGCGACAGGGTCTGCGCAAAGCCATCGGCCGCCGCGTCAAACGCCTGGGCCAGCAGCGGATGCTGCGCCAGGCCGTCGAATTCGTAGTCCACGGGCGCCCAAGCCAGGCCCTCATCACCCAAGGCCACCAGTGCGGCACCGTGGGTAGAGGCAATGGCGCGGCGGCAGCGTGCCGTGTGGGTGGACGCGCGCAGGGTCTGCGCCATCCAGTCTTCCAGCCCTTGCACATCCAGCGCGGGGTAGCCCAGAGGCGACGGCACGCTGGCGTTGTCGCGCCCATGGCGTTCCACCACCGCGCCCTGTGCGTCCACCATCAGCAGCTTGGCGTGGCTCTTGCCGATGTCGATCACCAGCGTCAGTTCGTCATTCACAGCCACTGCCCTCACTCCATGTGGAACAGGCAGGGCAACGGCTCGGCCACCGGGGAACCATCGGGGTTGGCGCGCATGATGTCGGCCATGTAGGCCCACCAGCGCTGCATCACCGGGTGGCTGGGTAGGCTGTCCATGGTGTGGCCTGCGG
>NZ_JBFUBU010000115.1:0-778 GCF_056405595.1 Polaromonas sp. P1_G1 | reverse complement strand
GTGCTGGTGGCCAGGCCCGAGAGTTGGGCTGTGGTCAGCACTTGGATGTCGGTGGTCTCAATCGCCGCCACTTGGTCGCTGGTCAGCGCTTTGAGGGTCGCCGTGGACAGGTTCGCAACTTGGTATGTGGTCAGCGAGACCACTTGGTCCGTGGTCAGCGCCGTGACCGTGCCGGTGGCCAGGCCAGCCAGTTGCTTGGTGCTCAGCGCCTGGATGTCGGTGGTCTCAATCGCCGCAATCTGGCCCGTGGAGAGCGCCGCCATCGTGGCCGTCGTCAGGTTGGAGACCTGGTAGGTCGACAGTGCCACCACCGCGTCGGTGGACAGTGCCTTGACTTGTGCTGTGGTCAGCGCCGCCAGTCCCGCTGTGTTCACCACGCCAATCTGGTCGGTGGTCAGTGCCGCTACGGCACTGGTCAGCAGGGCTTGCACCGTACGGGTGCTCAGTCCACTCACTTGGGCGGTGGTCAGCGCCACCACCTGGTCGGTGGACAGCGCCTGTACGCCGCTGGTGCTCAGCGCTCCGAGCTGGCTGGTCAGCAGGGCTTGGATCTGGTCTGTGGAGAGGGCCGCCACCGTGCTGGTCGCAATCGTGCCCATCTGGCCCGTCGTCAGCGCTCGGATGTCGGTCGTCTCGATCGCAGCAACCTGGTCTGTGCTCAGCGCCTTCAGCGTCGCCGTCGACAGGTTCGCGACCTGGTACGTCGTCAACGCAACCACTTGGTCTGTGCTCAGCGCCGAGACGGTGCTGGTGGCCAGGCCCGAGAGTTGGGCTGTGG
>NZ_JBFUBU010000114.1:0-866 GCF_056405595.1 Polaromonas sp. P1_G1 | reverse complement strand
GCATTGCTGTTGTCCAGCGTATAGATGTAAGAGCCGTTGGCGTTCAAGACCAGAGAGCCATAGGAGAGGGTCACGGTAGCGGGGGTGACCGGGGTGGCGTTGGTGTCAGCGCCCACGGTATCGGCGCCAGTGCCGGTGAGCACCGAGCCTGTGACGGTGTTGGTCGCGGCGTCCTCGGTGATGGAGGCGGAGTCATTGACAGCGACGGGCTTGCTGTCGGTGATGACGATATCGAGGTTGTTGGCTGTGCTGGTGGCGCCCAGGGAATCGGTGACCGTGATGGGAAAAGCTGCGGTGACGGAGGCATTGGAGCTATGCACCACGGGATCAAAGGTATAGGAGACCTTGCCGGTGGCAGGAGCGTAGCCATTGAGCACCAGGGTGCCATCGGTGGTGGTGATGGAGACAGGCGTCGTGCCCAGAGCGGCGAGCTGAGCTGCGCTCAGGGTTGTGCCGCCCACGGAAATACTGGCCAGGCCGGCAGGCGCGGAGACGGTGAACTCACCGGGGATGGCGCCATCGGTCTCGGCGACCGTCTTGTTGCCCGCAAAACCTGCGCCGTTCTCATCGGGGACGGAGAMGCTGGGGGAGCCATCGG
Source organism: Polaromonas sp. P1_G1 (assembly GCF_056405595.1). Classification (NCBI taxonomy): domain Bacteria; kingdom Pseudomonadati; phylum Pseudomonadota; class Betaproteobacteria; order Burkholderiales; family Comamonadaceae; genus Polaromonas; species Polaromonas sp. P1_G1. Next base: position 268 of record NZ_JBFUBU010000114.1, on the reverse strand, counting down.
TGTGGCCATTGATGGAGATGGTCAGGGTGGCGGTGGAGGTGGAGCCATCGCCATCGGTGAGGGTGTAGGTATAGGAATCGGTCAGGGCAGGGCTGGCATCGTTGAGCGCATTGACCGTGGCATTGCTGTTGTCCAGCGTATAGATGTAAGAGCCGTTGGCGTTCAAGACCAGAGAGCCATAGGAGAGGGTCACGGTAGCGGGGGTGACCGGGGTGGCGTTGGTGTCAGCGCCCACGGTATCGGCGCCAGTGCCGGTGAGCACCGAGCC
>NZ_JBFUBU010000113.1:0-1340 GCF_056405595.1 Polaromonas sp. P1_G1 | reverse complement strand
ACCCACAGCAGGTCAACGACCTGTTGCGCAGCAAGCTGGCCTGAAGTACTTCGAGACCCCGCCCAGAAAAAAGGCCTCTTGTGAGCAATGCCAGTCAGTTAAGCCGTACGTGATCTGAAGGGCTGTAAAAAGGGAGCGTGTTTCACGTTCCCTTTTTCTTTGATGAGCCTGCTGCAAAACACATTGGACGAAACTCTGGCGGCTTTGCCCGTCAGCGGGATGAGGGAGCTGGGATCGTTGATCGATCCGGCCTGGATCGAACAAGCGCTGAGCGCAACAGGCAAGGCCTCMATCCGTCGGCGCAAGCTGCCTGCCGACCATGCCGTCTGGTTGGTGATCGGTCTGGCCTTGTTTCGCCACATGCCCCTGTGGCAGGTTGTACAGGAGATGGCACTCACGCTGGATGGACAAGACTTGCCCGTTCCCAGCAGCAGCGTTCAAGCGCGCCAGCGACTGGGTGCTGAACCTTTGGCCCACTTGTTTGACTTGCTCACCAATGCTTGGGGCCGTGCCCATCCGGTGCATGAGCAGACTTTGCGCGTATTAGCGGTGGACGGTGTGGTCTGGTCTGCCCCCGATAGCGTGGATAACCGCGAGACGCTGGGCAGTGGACTGACGCAATACGGCCCTCAGCCTTGGCCGATGGTGCGCGGCGTGTGTCTGATCGATACCGACAGTCACGAGCTGCTTGATGCCAAGCTGGGGGACTACCACTGCGGTGAGCTGACACTGGCCGCTGATCTGCGGGGACTGGATCACTCGATCACGCTGTTTGACCGCGCCTACTTCTCAGCCGCGTTCTTGATGGATTGGCACAACACCGGAACACAACGCCATTGGCTCATGCGCGCCAAAGACAATTTGCGCCATGAGATTGTGCAAACACTGGGCGAAGGCGACTGGTTAATCCGCATGCCGGTGTCGCAACGCGCCAGGCAATTGCGCCCCGAGTTGCCAAGCCATTGGGAGGCGCGCTTGGTCGAAACGCATGCGGGTGGACGTGTCAGGCGCTTTATCACTTCCATGCTTGATCCCAAGCGCTTTGCYACACAAGAGTTGGCGCAACTGTACCGCCAGCGCTGGGAGATCGAACTGGGGTTTCGTGAGATCAAACAATCTTTGCAGCAAGCAGCCTCAGTTGGTAATGCAAGAAGTCTGGGGCGTGTTGATCGCCCATACATTGCTGCGACGCTGGATGTGTCTGATGGCCAGGCATGTGGGAGTGCAACCTACCCGCATCAGCTTCCATACCGCGCAGCACGCCATCGTCGGGGCGCTGCGTACCGTGCATTTAGCACGTGCGGGCACACTGCCCCAGCACTTGCAGCGTCTTCTAGACC
>NZ_JBFUBU010000112.1:0-1519 GCF_056405595.1 Polaromonas sp. P1_G1 | reverse complement strand
GCGAAGATCCCGAAGAGCGAACCGTACGGTTCTCTACCCGTTATTCGAACGTGATGAAATGGGACTGAAAGGGCCGCGTCGAGACTTGACCATTTCCGCGCGGACGGCCATGCTAGTGCCACGGAAGTTGGTGAATCGAGGGTCGTGCCTGATTCGCGTAAATGTAAAAAAGATGGACCCCGCTCAGGCGGGGTCCATTTTTTGTGGCTCGCACCGCTCGGCGGCATGTGCGGGGCATCACGCCGGTGGCTTCACAAACCTCGACGCCGCTCGTTGTGACCTGGGAATTACACCGACGTGACTCACAACATCTCGCGTTATGTGTTTCTGTCGGCCACTAGGTGTAGTGTCTTGGACACACGACCCGCAATTTCGATTTTCCGACAACAGAGAGGCTGTCAGTCATGAGCCCCATTCCGTACGCGATCACACGCCATGCCTCCGGATCACCCGGCTAGGCGTCTCAACTCTCGCGGCCTTCGATTCGGTAGTTCAGAACTACTGCGAGAGTCCACATTCTGTACAGACCGGCGTTCCGTAGTATCCCGTGATCCGCCCGTCAGAAGCCATGGTCACTGCTCCATTCGTGACTTCATCCGAGCCCGGGGACCACCCTTCGAGCTTGAACCATTCGCACCCGCATCTGCGGCAGCGCACTGGTTCCTCGCTCGCCGTCGGGGAAAACCCCGCACGGTTTGGAAACTGAAGTACAGGAGCAATACCCATGATCAACCCTTCTACGCCCCTTGGGCTTCACGGCGGCTACAAGACCGGTCAGCGTGTTCCCGTGACTGGGAATTACATCGACCAGTACGGCACCGTCACTCACCATGACAAGCATTCGACCTTCCCTCCCTGCATTGGGAGGAAGGGCGAATGTGCCGAACGTAAGCTGGTGGGTTCCGCAGCTCGAACTGCGTAATCCAACTCTCATCTGATGGATCATCCAGAGCATGCCAAATAGCGACTCGGTTTGCTTCGGATCATGCATTTCTACCACTGTTCGACTCGGGATGTTCAATCAACGAGTGAATTGCCTGGTAAACGAAACAAAACCCCCAACCTCATTCCGAGGTTGGGGGTTTTGCCGTGCACGGTCATGCAGGTATCACACGCAAGTAGGTTCCGGAGCCCGATGCGACGGTGCGGTTTGCGGCGACACCGGAATTGTTCCAGCCCTCGCAGGTGAGAAGGTCCCCATCTGCAAGGGACAGGGTGAACGAGTGCGCGAATGTTTGACCAGTCGTCGCCCCTTTTGTCCACACGACGGCGCCGTTCTTCAACACGCGCCAGTCCTTGTTCGCTGTCCCGAGAACCGTCCACGCCGAAYCGACCTCGATCGTGGCAGTGCCAGAACCCTTCACCTGGAGTGCGTTCCCGGTGACGGTGGAGCTCGCGTCCGCAGTCCACGCAGTGATCGCCGTCCACGTGCTGCCTGACGCCAGCTGTTGATCGCCGCTCTTTGTCATTCCAACCGCTGAGAACGACGAGTAGATCGTCTCCCACGCCGAGCCTGTCC
>NZ_JBFUBU010000111.1:0-1639 GCF_056405595.1 Polaromonas sp. P1_G1 | reverse complement strand
TCCCCGCTCCCGATTGCCCCGTCCTGGCTGGGCCGAGGAGCGCAGAGACAAGCGGATCAGGGCCGGCGTTGTCTGAGCCGAAGGCGAGTTTAGCCGGACCCCGCTTGGCTCGAGCACCGCAGGTTGCCCGTAGCGCAGCGTAGGGACCCAGACTGCGGGTCGCCTTTTCTTTGGTGACTTTCTTTTGGCGAAGCAAAAGAAAGTTACTTGCTGCCGGCAACCCCGGCCAGCAAGACCAAGAGAAGGGCGCTCCGCCGGAGCAAGAACCGGCTTCATCAAGCGGCGGGGGCAGAGCCGCTCTCTGCCGTATGTCCAGCCGCATACCTCTCCAACAACAAATACAACACCATCCCCCCAGCCAGCGGCAAGAAGTAGTACAGCGCCCTGTACGCCAGCACCGCCCCCATAAGCGTCCCTTGCCTCACACTGCCGGACAGCAAAGCCAGATACACCGCCTCCAGCACCCCCAGGCCGCCGGGAATCGGCATGATCACCCCCACGATGGAAGCCGCCATCAGCACCCCCAGCACCTTGCCGTACTCCACCTGGCCACCCAGCAGCCAGAACATGGCCGCGCCCATCAATGCCCAGTTGGTGGCCGACAGCAGCAGTTGCACCCCTGCTAGCCCGGGGGAGGGCAAGGTCAGCCGCCGTCCCCGCACACGCCACTCACGCCCGTGCGCCAAGGCGCAGGCTGCTACATAGGCGACGGCCAGCAACACCATCGCAATGCCCAGCGTCCGCAGCGCCGTTGCGCCTATGTGCGCCTGGCTGGGCAGGGCGATGATGCCGCTCGCAAACAGGCTGCCCGCCACCAGTCCGTAGCCCAGCCAGTTGGTCGCCAGGCTCAGGCCCACGATCTGTGCGATGGTCGTTTCATCGAGACCGGCCCGCGTGTACAGCCGCGCCCGCAGCGCCACGCCGCCCACCAGCGAGCCCAGGTTCAGGTTGAAGGCATAACTCGTCACCGCGATGGCCCAGGTTTGCAGGCGAGGAAGTTTGTGGCCTGTGTGGCGCCGGCCTATCAGGTCGAAGCAGCCGTACAGCGCATGGCTCGCCGTCGCGAGGCCCAGCACGCCCAGCAACAGCCACGGCGAATAGCGCCACAGCGCCTGCCAGGCGCCGGCCCAATCCACCTTGTGCGCATGCGACACCAGCAGGCCCAGCACCACAATTCCCAGCGCCGGGAATATCCAGCGGCGCACGCGCGGCCACAGCGATGTGGCGGTGGATGTGGATATGGAGTCGGCGGGAGCGGGGGCCGCGGTGCTGGACATGATGAGGGAATCTTCCCTGGGGCTCGCGCCCGGCGCCAGAGCTTGGCGGCGGTGCTTTCTGTAGGCGTAGACCGACGGGCGGGTTTCTGTTTTCTCTGCTGAGGCTTGCTGGCCGGGGGTAGCCCGGCAGCTACTCACTTTTCTTTTGCTTCGCCAAAAGCAAAGTAAGCAAAAGAAAAGGCGACCCTGGTTGCTGCGTCCCTGCGCTTCGCTACGGGCAACCTGCGGTGCTCGGTCCAGACGGGGTCTCGCTAAACTCGCTTCGCTCAGACAACGCGATCCCTGATCCGTCTGGACCTCCGCTCCTCGGCGCATCCACAAGGGGTGGGGAGTGAATACCAATACCTAAGAAACAAGGACTC
>NZ_JBFUBU010000110.1:0-1982 GCF_056405595.1 Polaromonas sp. P1_G1 | reverse complement strand
CTACTCACGCGGCCATCTCGACATCGCTGCGTGCCACTGCGCTGCCCAAACTGGTGGACCGGGAGTGTCGTCGTGACCGCGCCTGATCCGGGGAAGCCCAGCATCCAGGCTTGCGACATCTGCGAAATCAGATGGCACGCCGACTCGCTGACCGACGGCACATGCCCACGCTGTATCGCCGAAGACGCAATCTGCACCGAGGGGGACCGATGACTGACGCGCCTGACCCGGGGTTGACCGACCTCATCGCAGCGCACTGGCGGAGCCTGGACCTGCTGAAAATGAAGTACATCTGCTCGTGCGGTGACTGGGAATACCGAGACGACGACCGCGAGCGAGCATGCGCGTCATGGTGCGGGCATGTGGCGTTGGTGGTGGAGCAGCACACCAACAGGCGGATAGCGGAGCTCGAGGCTCGGATCGCCAATGCGCAGTCCCTCTGCCATGACACCGGGCGCTACAACGCGGCACGGCAAAAGTATTGGAACATCAGAGTCTTCGCGTGTGACGTACTCGCAGCATTGAAGGGCCGCGCAGCTTTGGAAGGGGAACAGCAATGAGCGACCGCGACACAGGTGGCAAGTCCAAGTGTGTCCACTGCGGCAAGCGAATCTTCGAGCGGATCGGCGGCAGGTATGGGCAAAAGCACTGGCAGCACGCAAACGGTGACCTTCACTGCACCGCCTTGAGCTTGAGCTGCAAGTACGCAACACCCTCGGAGGTATCCAAGTGACTGGCACCGACAACGAAAAGGCAGTTCCTGAACGGATTTTGCGCGCCCACGGTTTGAAATCCATGAACGTCCCGCCGACGCCCTCGAAGCTGCGAGAGATGGCAGCGGCTTTCATCGCGGCAGCCGACGAAACGGAGGAGTCGTTGTGAGTGAGCAGTTGAAGCAGGCCATGATCGCCGCACTGGACCGGCGGGCGCAGAACGGACGCCACCTGCACCACAAGGACTGCATCCACAACCTGGCGCCCGAAGAACAGATCGCGGTGCGCGGCAGATCTGTCGAGTGGTGGATGGCGCTCCACGGATCAATGCCCGAGCAGATCACACCCGACCAGTGGGAGGAGTCGTTGTGAGTGAGATCCGATCACAGGCCACAGCCGCGAGGGACGAAGACAAGCGAGAAACATTGACAAGGCTCGGCATGATCCACCTGTCCGAGCGTTACGGCACGAGACTCAGGCTGGAACCGTCTCACGACAACGAGATTCGCGTCGACATCACACATTCGGGCGGCACGGCGTCTCATTTCCCGGACGCGCTAGATCTACTCGAATCCGTAGAGGCTGTTGCCGAGCACATGGGACTGCGCAAGTCTCGCATGGTGAACAGCGCGGCCGAACTCGATGCGTTGCCGAACATGAGCGTAGTCATGGACAACTGCGACGACGTGTCACAGAAGCGCGGCGGCCAATGGTGCGGATACGAGACCGCCGACCTCACCAGCAAGCAGATCGCCAAGTACGGGCCACTCACCGTCCTCTTCACTCCGGGGGATGCGGGATGAACACTTACACGTTCACGTGCCGGCAACTGTTCAACGTGTTCGGTGTTCGGTCAATACCGAACACCGGCGATGAGGGGCGTCACCACAAGGGGGCGATGTCAGCATGAGCGAGATTCCGTATGACGAGATGCGGCGACTGTGCGGACTGCCTGACGTTCGCGGTTACGTGGCACGGCGAGAGTTGGCACGGATGGGTGAGCAATTTGTCGAGCTGTTCCAACGCGTCGCCCAGGAGTGGGTCAACATGGCTGAGCAGGTCTTACCGCAACTGCAGGCGATAACCGAAGCGTCGAAACCTAAGCAGGCCCCGCCGATGTGGGTTCGGGACCCGGCGAAGACACGAAGGACCGCGTACGGACCGACGAGGAGAGTGAAATGAAACATGCTGTGGCGCAATGTAACTGGGTGTGATATGTGATAGAATCACTCCAGAGTTGCGGACTGTTGGGAAGGTGTGACCATGAGC
>NZ_JBFUBU010000109.1:0-2264 GCF_056405595.1 Polaromonas sp. P1_G1 | reverse complement strand
TGGCAATAGGGACAGTGCACCACTGTCTTGCCCCAGCGTTCCTGGAGGCCGGGGATTTCGGGCAGCACGTCGGCCACCCCGGTGGCCAGCAGCAGGCGGCGTCCGGTGAACCAGCGCATGCCGTCCTCGGCCTCGACGACAAAACCCGCTTCGCCGCTGTCCACGCGGCTCACGCGGCCGCTGAAGACCTGCACCGTCGGGTAGGCCAGCAACTGCTGCCTGGCCTCGGCCAGGACTTGCGAGCCCGGCTTGCCGTCGTGGCCCAGCACGCCGTGCGACGCCGACGCGAAGCGGTTGCGCGGCAGGCCGGCGTCGATCACCAGCACCTGGCGCCGGGCACGGGCCAGCTGCAGCGCGGCGGACAGCCCGGCAAAACTGCCGCCCACGATGATGGCGTCATGCAACATGGCCGGCCTCCGGTGAAGGGGGGTGCGCGGCGTGGCCGGCGTGGCCGGCCATGGCGCGGTTGAAGTCGGCCGACAGGTCGGCCAGGGTGACCTCGCCCAGGCGCTTCGCCAGCACGGCCTCGGCCTCGCGCAGGCTGCCGGCCAGCGCGCGCTGCACCGACTGCTCGATGACGCAGCCGTCGGCATGCGCGCCCCCGGCGTCCGTCCCGGCGCTGTCACCGAGAGCCATCTGCACGTCGAGCAAGGTGACAGAAGCCAGGTCCCGCGCCAGCACCCAGCCGCCGCCGTGGCCCCGCTCCGACACCACAAAACCGGCTTCGCGCAGGCCCGCCATGGTGCGCCGCACCACCACCGCGTGCGTACGCAGGCAGGCCGCGAGTTCGTCCGAGGTCATGGGCCCGCCGCGGTGGGCCATGTGCAGCAGCGCGTGCAGGACGGCGGAAAGCCGGCCTTTTGATTTCATGTAACTTATCATGTTGCGTGATTCTACGGATGCCGTTTACCGGCGCCCGCGCCCGGCCGCAAATCCCCACGCGGCGCGGGGCCAATACCGGCCGATCCGGCGTGTTCCGGCCCCGGCCTGCCGGCTGGGCGAAAATCAGCGCTTTTACGCATCCCGGCCATCCGGAGTTACCACATGAAAATCGCAAAAGACACCGCCGTCACCCTCAGCTACAAGGTGGCGGACGCCCAGGGCAAACTGGTCGAGCAGAGCAACACGCCCATGGTTTACCTGCACGGCGGCTACGGCAACACCCTGCCCAAGATCGAGGAAGCGCTGGACGGCCAGGAAGCCGGCTTCCAGACCGTGCTGGCGCTGGAGCCGCAGGACGCCTTCGGCCTGCGCGACGAAGGCCTGGTGCAGACCATCCCGCGCACGCAGTTCCCGCCAGGGGTCAAGGTCGGCGGCCAGCTCGAGGGCCGCGGCGAGGACGGCCGCCAGCACGTCTTCAACGTCATCAAGATCAAGGGCGACACCGTCATGCTGGATGGCAACCATCCGCTGGCCGGCAAGGCCCTGCGGTTTACCCTGAAGGTGACCGCCGTGCGCGCCGCCTCGGAAGAGGAAATCGCCCACCGCCACGTGCACGGCGAGCACGGCCACCACCACTGATCCGCGTTTCACCACCGATTAGCGGTTTTATTCACCACGTTACCCCCCGTTACGGCTAAAAAACGCCCGCTGGCCTAAAGTGGGATTGAGCCTACACATCCCGAGGGCGGCCGACGACAGGACCCCCACGAGATGGCGGCTAAGTTCGCTGATTAACTTCGGGGGTTCCATGGTCATCAACGCGTTTCTTGTCGAGGACAAGCCGGACATACGCAATACCTTGGTGGAAGCCATGGAAGAAATCGCGCCGCTGCGCTTTGTCGGCCACGCCGATTCCGAGACTGGCGCACGCCTGTGGCTTCACGACCATGAAGATTGGGACCTCGCCATCGTCGACCTGTTCCTCGCCGAGGGTTCGGGCTTTGGCGTACTCAAGGACTGCCAGCGGCGCAAGCCGGGCCAGAAGGTGGTGGTGCTGACCAGCCACAGCCAGGAAAACCTTTTGCTGCGCTGCCGCGAGCTGGGGGCCGATGAAGTGTTCGACAAATCGCAGGATGTGGAGAAGCTGGTGAGGTTTTGTCAGCATCATGCGGAAAGCCTGGATGGGGTGTTGCCGCCTACGCAGTGAGGGCGCTCCCTCTGTGCTCTCTTCTTAGTTCTGCTGGCCGGGGGTTGCCCGGCGGCAAGTAACTTTCTTTTGCTTCGCCAAAAGAAAGTCACCAAAGAAAAGGCGACCCGCAGTCTGGGTCCCTACGCTTCGCTTCGGGCAACCTGCGGTGCTCGACTACGGCGGGGTCTCGCGC
>NZ_JBFUBU010000108.1:0-2406 GCF_056405595.1 Polaromonas sp. P1_G1 | reverse complement strand
GTGCTGCTGGCACCGCTGGTGCGCGGCGCGGCCGCCGGCGTGGGCGCCGCCCTGCCCGAGGCGCTGCCGGCCCTGCTGGCCAGCGCGCAGCCCGACGTGGTGCTGGTCATGGGCCGCCTGGCTGCACAGGCTTTGCTGCAGTCCGGCGAACCTTTCGGCAAGCTGCGCGGCCAGGTGCACGGCCTGCACGGCGCTCACACGGTGGTGACCTACGACGCCACTTATTTGCTGCGCAACCCGTCCGACAAGGCCAAGGCCTGGGACGACCTGTGCCTGGCCATGAGCCGTGTCAGGCCCGCAGCCGGTTAAGACCGCTTCAGGCCTTGGCGGTGTCCCGGCTGGGCGCCAGCACCGAGGCGATCGCCGCCACCATCAACACCACCGCTGCCCAGTCCTGCCAGTGCAGCACCTCGCCCAGGCCCAGCGCGCCTGAAAACACGCCCAGGATGGGAATCATCATCACGCTCAGGGTCGAGGCCACAGGCGGCAGCGCGCGCGCCAAGGTGAACCAGGCCGCGTGGGCAAAACCGAAGATCAGCACCGCGTTGTAAAGAATCGCGCCCCAAGTCGTGGGCGAGGGTGCCTTCCACTGCGGCATTTCAAAGACGATGCCCAGCACGGTCAGCACCACGGCCGTCATCACCGTCATCCAGAAGGACAGCGTGAGCGTGGCCGCCGCGATGGTGGTCTTGCGCAGCATCTGTGTGCCTAGCGCCCACACGGCCGCCGCCACCAGCGCGCACAGCACGCCCAGCGGCCGGCCCGACAGATTCGTCAGCTCATACCAAAGCAGCAGTGCCACGCCCACAGCGGCAGCTGCCACACCCAGCCAGTTGCGGGGTTTGAGCTTCGCGCCGAAGAACCAGGCGCCCAGCAGCGCCGAAAAAATCGGCATGGTGTAGCCCAGGATGGCCGCGCGCCCGCTGCTGAGGTTTTTCACCGCCAGGATGATCAGCGCATGCCAGACAAACATATTCGCCGCCGCCAGCCAGAACAGCTCGCGCCACTTGTCGCGCGGCACGAAGAACGGCACCTTGAGCAGCACCATCGCCAGCCCCAGCACCGGAATCCCCAGCCAGATTGAAATCGCCCGGAAAGTCAGCGGCGGATAGTCCGCGATGCCCATCTTCATCACCGGCCAGTTCAAGCCCCAGACCAGGGTGAGAAGGACCAGCAGGACGAGTTGGCGTTGGGAGAGTTGCATGGGTGGGTGGCTGGGTGGGGGCGGGTGGTTTTGCGCGATTGTCCCGGTTTGGGGGAAAACCTGCTTTGGGAGCCACCTTCTTACAATACGGGTTATGACTTTCCTCGACATGCTCACCGCCGCAGAACGCCAGAACCATTCCATGCTCTGCGTCGGCCTGGATCCGGAGCCGACCAGATTCCCCGGCAAGCTCAAGGGCGACGCCAACAAGATTTACGATTTTTGCGCGGCGATTGTCGATGCCACCGCCGACCTGGTGATTTCCTTCAAGCCGCAGATCGCCTACTTCGCCGCCCATCGCGCCGAAGGCCAGCTCGAACGCCTGATGGAACACATGCGCCGCGTCGCGCCGCAAGTACCCATCATCCTGGATGCCAAGCGCGGCGACATCGGCTCCACCGCCGAGCAGTACGCCAAGGAAGCTTTTGAGCGCTACGGCGCCGACGCGGTGACGCTCTCGCCCTTCATGGGCTTCGACTCGGTCGCGCCCTATCTGAAGTACGAAGGCAAGGGCGCGTTTTTGCTGTGCCGCACCTCCAACCCCGGCGGTGACGATTTGCAGAACCAGCGTTTTGCGTCCATTGAAGGCCAGCCGCTGCTGTATGAACACGTGGCGCGATTGGCGCAAGGGCCGTGGAACCTCAACGGCCAGTTGGGGCTGGTGGTGGGGGCGACCTATCCGGCGGAGATCGAGCGTGTGCGTGCTGTTGCGCCTGTCCTGCCTTTGCTGATTCCCGGTGTTGGGGCGCAGGGTGGGGATGCGGTGGCCACCGTCAAGGCTGGCTGGCGGGCCGGGGCGCCCATCATCGTCAATTCTTCTCGGGCTATTTTGTATGCGTCCAGTGGGGATGATTTTGCTGAGGCTGCTCGGCGGGAGGCGGTGAGGACTCGCGATGTCCTGGAGGCGGCTCGCGGGGAGGCTTCGAAATAGGCCGGTTCTTGCTCCGGCGGCGCGCTCTCTGCTGAGGGCGGTTGGCCGGGGATTGCCCGGCGGCAAGTAACTTTYTTTTGCTTCGCCAAAAGAAAGTCACCAAAGAAAAGGCGACCCGCAGTCTGGGTCCCTACGCTTCGCTACGGGCAACCTGCGGTGCTCGACTACGGCGGGGTCTCGCGCAAACTCGCTTCGCTCAGACAAGCGCGATCCCTGATCCGCCTACGTCTGCGCTCCTCGGCCCAGCCAGGACGGGGCAATCGGGAGCGGG
>NZ_JBFUBU010000107.1:0-2507 GCF_056405595.1 Polaromonas sp. P1_G1 | reverse complement strand
CTCAGACAAGCGCGATCCCTGATCCGCCTACGTCTGCGCTCCTCGGCCCAGCCAGGACGGGGCAATCGGGAACGGAAGCGGGAACAGAAGACAGAAATACAAAGAACAAACCAAGACAAACAAGGACTCGCCTTGGCGAGCCCTTGTTTCTTCAGGTATTTGGTATTCCTATCCCCACCCCTTGTGGATGCGCCGAGGAGCGCAGGGCCAGACGGATCAGGGATCGCGTTGTTTGAGCGAAGCGAGTTTAGCGAGACCCCGGCTGGACCGAGCACCGCAGGTTGCCCGTAGCGAAGCGCAGGGACGCAGCAACCAGGGTCGCCTTTTCTTTTGCTTACTTTTCTTTTGGCGAAGCAAAAGAAAAGTGAGTAGCCGCCGGGCTACCCCCGGCCAGCAATCCTCAGCAAGATCCCACCCGTCAGGACAAGATGAAACCAACCGTTATGCACAAATCCAAATAAATTAAGAGCAATATATTCTTTTGAGTTTTAACGTCTGCTCCCCACAATGCTTCGATCAAGCAACCTCAAGGAGCAAACCATGGCAACCCTCAGACTCGGCGACATCGCCCCCGACTTCACCCAGGACTCCACCGCAGGCAAGATTTCCTTCCACGAATGGGCTGGCGATTCCTGGGTTGTGCTGTTTTCGCATCCCGCTGATTTCACCCCCGTCTGCACCACCGAACTCGGCAAAACCGCTGCGCTGAGCGGTGAATTCGCCAAGCGCAACGTCAAACCCATCGCAGTCAGCGTCGATCCGCTGGAATCCCACGGCAAATGGGTCAACGACATCAACGAGACGCAGAACACCACGGTGAACTTTCCCATCCTGGCGGATGCCGACCGCAAGGTGGCCGGCCTCTACGACATGATCCACCCGAACGCCTTGAGCACCGGCCCCACGGCCACCGTGCGCAGCGTGTTCATCATCGACCCGAAGAAGGCCATCCGCACCACCTTCACCTATCCCGCCAGCACGGGCCGCAACTTCGACGAAATCCTGCGTGTCATCGACTCGCTGCAGCTGACCGATGGTTACAAGGTGGCGACGCCGGTGAACTGGAAGGACGGCGACGACGTGATCATCGTGCCCAGCCTGCAAGACCCGGCCGAACTGGCACAGCGTTTCCCCAAGGGTTTCAAGGCCGTGAAGCCTTACCTGCGCATCACGCCGCAGCCTAATAAGTAATCAAGCCGACGGATTCACGCGAAGTGCGCTTCATCATTGTTCCCGGCTGGCGCGACTCCGGTCCCGGCCACTGGCAAAGCCTGTGGGCTGAACGCCTGGGCAATGCGGTGCGCGTGCGGCAGGACGACTGGATCACGCCTTCGCGCAAGGCCTGGGTGGCGTCTATCGCCAACACCATCCAGCTGCAGAAGGAGCCGGTGGTGATCGTCGCGCACAGCCTGGGCTGCATCGCGACGGCGCATCTGCCGCCTGAAGCGGTCGAACGCATCCAGGGCGCCTTGCTGGTGGCGCCGGCCGACCCGGAACGCCGCGCCGTCCTGAGCGACTTCGCCCCCGTGCCTTACCAGAAGCTGCCTTACCGCAGCGTGCTGGTGGCCAGCAGCAACGATCCGTTCTGTCCGGTTCGCCTGGCCGGCGCGTATGCCCGCGCCTGGGGCAGCGAGTTTGTGCGCTTGCAGGACGCGGGGCACATCAACGTTGAATCGGGCCACGGTGAATGGCCGCTGGGCATTGCCTTGCTGCAGTCGCTGGCCGGTGACGCCTCGCTTTCGGCGCCGCGGCTTGATTTTTCTTCTCCGCAAATATCTTCCTCTTCTTCTTTCGGATCCCTGGAAACGGCATGACTTCCCCAAAATTCAAAATCGCACTTGCGGCCCTGGCGCTGGCAACGAGCGGTATCTCCCTGGCGCAAACGCAAACGCTGCTCAATGGTTCTTATGACGTTGCGCGCGAGTTCTACAAAGACTACAACGCGGCCTTTATCGCCCACTACAAAAAGACCACCGGCAAGGACGTCAAGGTCGACCAGTCGCATGCGGGCTCCAGCGCGGTGGCGCGTTCGGTGGCCGACGGCCTGGACGCCGACGTGGTCACCATGAACACCTCGACCGACGTGGACTTCCTGGCCAATGCCGGTGTGGTCGCCAAGGACTGGACGAAGAAGTTCCCGGACAATGCCTCGCCCACCACCTCGACCATGCTGTTCCTGGTGCGCAACGGCAATCCCAAGGGCATCAAGGACTGGGACGACCTGATCAAGCCCGGCATCCAGGTGATCGTGGTCAACCCCAAGACCGGCGGCAACGGCCGCTACGCCTACCTGGCCGCCTGGGGTTACGCCAGGAAGAAGGGGATGAGCGATGCACAGGCCGCCGAGTTCGTCGGCAAGTTCTACAAAAACGTGCCGGTGCTGGGCAAGGGCGGGCGCGATGCGACCACCGTGTTCCTGCAGCGCAATATCGGCGACGTGCTGATCACCTTCGAGTCCGAGGTGCTGTCGGTGAACCGGGAGTTCGGCGAAGGCAAGGTGGACGCGA
>NZ_JBFUBU010000106.1:0-2600 GCF_056405595.1 Polaromonas sp. P1_G1 | reverse complement strand
GCTCCAGCCAGCGCGACAACACCAAACGGAGGACGCCATGAAAACCACCCCCATCACCACAGGCCTGGGCCTGCTCACGGCGGCCGCGCTGCTGGCCGGTTGCGCCGGCGGCGCGGGCGACCCGATCAACACCAAGCCCAGCTACCTGGGCCCCATCACCATGGGGGTGTATGACGGCGGCAACGACGACCTGCTGACCGCCGGCCTGGGCAAGACCGGCCTGGGCGGCGCGGCGCCACAGCCGGTGGACCCTTTGAGGCCGACGGCGGCCGAGCTGCGGCGCATCGCGATCTACAACAACTACCGCGCCATCCTCGACATCTCGCCGGCCGGCGGCTACGGCACGCTTTACGGCCCGAACGTGGACGCGCGCGGCGTCATCACCACCGGCGAAGGCAAGATCGCCGGCAGCGAATTCATCGCCTACTCGGACGACGGCAGCGGCCGGCACAACGTGACCATGATGGTGCAGGTGCCGGCCAGCTTCAACCCGGCGAATGCCTGCATCGTGACCGGCACGTCCAGCGGCTCACGCGGCATTTACGGCGCCATCGGCTCCTCGGGCGAATGGGGTTTGAAGAACGGCTGCGCCGTGGCCTATACCGACAAGGGCACCGGCAGCGGCATGCACGACCTGCAGAACAACACGGTGCACCTGCAGAACGGCCTGCGCGCCGATGCAGGTGCGGCCGGCGCGGCCTCCAATTTCACGGCCGCCCTGAGCCCTGCCGAACGCACGGCCTTCAACGCGGCGACGCCGAACCGCTTTGCCGTCAAGCACGCGCATTCGCAGCAGAACTCCGAAAAAGACTGGGGCCGCTTCACGCTGCAGGCGGTCGAGTTCGCCTACTTTGTGCTCAATGAACGTTATGGCGCGCCCTCACGCGACGGCAGCGCGCGCCTGCGGACGCTGAACCCGTCCAACACCATCGTGATCGCCTCCAGCGTCTCCAACGGCGCCGGCGCGGCGCTGGCGGCGGCCGAGCTCGACACGCGCGGCCTGATCAGCGGCGTGGCGGTCGGCGAGCCGCAGGTGCAGCTGGTGCCCGACGCGCGGCTCAGCGTACGGCGCGGCAACACGACGCTGGCAGGCACCGGCAGGCCGCTGTACGACTACACGACGCTGGCCAACCTGCTGCAGCCCTGCGCCGCGCTGCTGTCGCCGGCCACCAACGTCTTCAACACCATCAACCCGGCCATCGCCGCCAACCGCTGCGCCGCGCTCAAGGCCCAGGGCCTCGTCAACGGCAACACGCCGGCCGAACAGGCGGCCAGCGCCATGGCGGTGCTGCAGGCCGCGGGCTGGCAGCCCGAAAGCAACGACCTGCAGGCCTCGCACTATTCGTTCGCCACGCTGCCGGTAGCGCTGACCTATGCGAATGCTTATGGCCGCGCCGGCGTGCAGGACAACCTGTGCGGCTACAGCTTTGCCGCCACAGCCCCGGCCACCGCGCCCGTACCCAACGTGCCGGTGCCCGCATCGGCCGCCGCGCTGGCGACTTCTTTCGGCACCGGCAACGGCGTGCCGCCCACGGTGGGTGTCAACATCGTCAACAACGCCAGCCTGGGCGGCCCGCTGCTGGACGCGGCCTCGGTGTCGGCCGGCAACGTGCAGGACTACAACAACGCCGGCGCGCTGTGCCTGCGCGCACTGGTCAGCACCAACACCCCCGACGCCCTGCGCGTTCGCGAAGGCATACAGCAGGTGCTGCGCAACGCCAACCTGCAGGGCAAGCCGGCCCTGATCGTGCACGGCCGCTCCGACACGCTGGTGCCGGTGGCCTTCACCTCACGGCCGTATTTCGGCCTCAACAAGATGGTCGAGGGCCGCAGCAGCAAACTTTCCTACATCGAGGTCACCAACGCCCAGCACTTCGACGCCTTTCTGGGTTTCCCGGGTTACGGCGCGCGGCTGGTACCGCTGCACCGCTATTTCATTCAGGCGATGGACATGATGTATGCGCACCTCAAGACCGGTACGCCTTTGCCGGAGAGCCAGGTGGTGAGGACGGTGCCGCGTGGGCAGGTTGGCACCGTTGCCAATCCGATCACGTTGGCTAACGTACCGCCTATTCAGTTGATGCCTGGGGTGGGGGATCAGATTACTTTTGCTAATAATGTTGTGACGGTTGCTGATTAAGGGCCGGGTCTTGCTCCGGCCTTGCGCTCTCCTCTGAGGGTTGCTGGCCGGGGGTTGCCCGGCAGCAAGTAACTTTCTTTTGCTTCGCCAAAAGAAAGTCACCAAAGAAAAGGCGACCCGCAGTCTGGGTCCCCTGCGCTTCGCTACGGGGCAACCTGCGGTGCTCGAGCCAAGCGGGGTCCGGCTAAACTCGCTTCGCTCAGACAACGCCGGCCCTGATCCGCTTGTCTCCGCGCTCCTCGGCCCAGCCAGGACGGGGCAATCGGGAGCGGAGATGGAAATGGGAACAGAAGAAAAATACCAAAGAACAAACCAAGACAAACAAGGACTCGCCACGGCGAGTCCTTGTCTCTTCAAGTATTTGGTATTGGTATTTCTAGTCCCCACCCCTTGTGGATGCGCCGAGGAGCGGAGGTCCAGACGGATCAGGGATCGCGTTGTTTGAGCCGAAGGCGAGTTT
>NZ_JBFUBU010000105.1:0-2792 GCF_056405595.1 Polaromonas sp. P1_G1 | reverse complement strand
GCCTGGAATCAAAGAGCGATCAGTCGTGCCGCTCATTGTTCCGGCAGGCTCCACGGCAATCCGAATCGGCGAAGGTGGACGCGGCTGGGAATGGACAATTCCGGCGTAGGACTTCGCTAGTTCCATCGAGACTTCTGTGGGCTCGCGCCGGAGCATTCGGGCGTCCGGATCGTCTCGCCACAGCGCCGGCAGTAGTGCGTCCGATGGCCGCCGTTGTGAGCGGTCGTGCAGCCGCAGACCTCCCAGCCGACGAGGCATGTGTTCGCCGCCAGTGGATGCCCGTTCGGGCAGCGTTGTGGGGCTCGTTCCGTCGACCGCATTCTCTAAGATTCGCACACCTGTTCGACGAGTGGTAGCGTCGGTTCCGCGGGGTCCGGAGGGTAAGGGAAGACCAGCCGGGCCCTGCCAATCGATGTGTTTACGGCATTCCAGAAGCGGATATAATTCCTTTGCTGCGGCGATTCTGAGTGGGTCAGTTCAGCCGCGCAAGGCCTGCCCTCCGGCTGTCCATTCGCCGGGGGTGGGCCCTCCCTTACAAGGCTGAGAGCGGCCTCCATACTCCTCCTGAGGGTTGGGCCGCGCTCATCCGTTTGGTGGATTTCTGTCCGATTCGCTCGTTTGCTTAATGCTTGCCAAATACGTTCGAGGGGTCGGATTCAATCGAGGGGTCGGATCCGGCTTGCGGTTGGTCATTCGTGTTGTGTGCTCGACGCGGGTGGCGTTCGACGGGACCCGGTCACACCTGGCCAGGCCGGGTCCCCACGCAAACAACATCATTCCAACAGTCCGAGGTCCTTCTCCCACCGCGCCTACAGTCCGCCCCGCGGGTCGCAAGGTAAGGGCAGGCCAGCACGGCCGCGCTCAGACATGCACCGGATCGCGCGCCGAAGTAGTATCGCCGGTGCGCGTTGCACCCCCCGCGACGCGTACCCGGCCCGCTCGACGAGTCCCCCCGATTTAGCTCGGGCGGGCCACCTTATGGACTGTGCGTCTATTCCTTAGTCGAATTTGGGCGCACAAAGCCCGAGAACTGCGTGTCGAGACTGGGGAGTGGTGCGACACGCGCGCCCACCGAGTTGCGGCACAAGAAATGCTCGGTGGGCACCTCCTCGATGATCAGCGGGTTAGTCCCTCCTTCGGTAAAATCAGATCGGCATCCGGCCTCCAACGTCGATGCACGCCTCACCCACAATGTGGTCACGCGCAGGTCGAGTGAGGCAACCAATCTGGTCCGCCCGGTCGTTGCTGACTAGCGAACGGGCGGACCGCCCATGTTTGCAAAGCGAACGGCCGGGGCACCTCCGGTTTGGTCCGCCGGAACGAACCCCACCTGATCTCCGGCGGACCACTGATCTGCGTGTCGAACTTTCATCGGTCCCGACACGCATGGTCCGCCGACTGGATGTTCACAGCTACCGTCGGCGGACCACCAAGACCGCGCGCCCGTCCCCGACAGTTCGAGCGCGCCGCCCACCGAGCTGCGATCACACTCCGCGCCGGTGGGCGTTTGGCTACCTCTCACACTCGGCACGCTGACCCACTCCGGCCCTTGATAGTGCGCCCAGCGACGACTTTCGCGCCAACCTTAGGGAAGAGAACCACCAGGGCCGCCGTCGACCCACCTAATAGCCTGTGAGCCATTCTACGGGCGGTTCCCCCACTCAAAGATGTTGTAACTCATTGCGGCACAATTGGAATCGAAACCAATTGCCCGCCCGGAAAGGTTGCAATCATCCGTTTTGTACGGTAGATTAAATCTTGTCAGGCTACAGGGGCCAGGCAAACAATTGCAGAGTGGAGATGATGTGGACTGGTTTGATCGGTCAATCACCATCGTGGCGCTTCTCGTAGGGCTGTACAGCCTCTACCTGCAACGCCAGACCCCGCCGGGTAAGCACCGGAGAAAGGGGAAGGATGGATAGTTGATCGGAGCCGGGAGTGCTAGCGACACCCCCGGTTCCACCAACCAGTATCCCATCATCGACACGCAGGGAAAGGATGAACCATGACAAGAGCTGAAGGCCTCGGCATTCTCGCTGTCGTTCTCATGGCGATCGCGCTTGTGATCGGGATCGTGAACGGGCGTAGCGGAGTCGAACTCGGAATCTACGTCGCATTATTGGTGCTGTTCATTGGCCTCAATGGCCGACTCGCATGGAAGCGTCGGCATGGCGCAGCGTAAGACGGCGCGCTTCCTGTCCAAGCGTCAGTTCGCCGAGCGGATCGGCGCCAAGGATCCGACGCTGAGCGGGTACAACCTGCCTGAGCCGGACGTAACGATCGGACCGGTAAACGCTGACGGTTCTCTGCCTCGTGGAACATTCGCCGGGTGGACCGAGAAGACGATCGACGAATGGCAGGCCGACCGTCCGGGGCACGGTGGCCGGCCGCCAAACGCGAGGAAGGGCGCTCGATGAATGGCTCGGCAACGTACCGGATAGTCGAAGGTGAGCCGATACCTGAGGGCACCCGAGTTGCGTTCACCGCGGGGGATGGGCTCGTAGTCGACGCGCCCGGAACTGTCACTCGCTACTACAGCGTCAGCCGCCCAATCGTCGAGGTTGTGCTTGACGACGGAAGCCACTGGCTCGCGCAGCCGTGGCACTTGAAGGTGATTCCCGACGAGATCTGAGGAGGAGTTGGGCCCAGCCCGGCCACCAATCTGCGCTCTTCCATGGAGGGTGACATGCAGCACACGCCGCTGCCGGACCCCCTCGCTACGATCAGTAACACACAAAATCGGCGCGGCCCCGACGATCAGCGAAGATCCCGAAGAGCGAACCGTACGGTTC
>NZ_JBFUBU010000104.1:0-2880 GCF_056405595.1 Polaromonas sp. P1_G1 | reverse complement strand
GCACCCCCCTCCCTCGATAATTTCGGGACGGGGGTCATGGCCAGGGCATTACGCGGACGCCTAGGGCCGCCTGGTCGGCTTGAGCCTGCTCCAGGGGCTTTCCTGTAACTGCGGGTCGCAGATCATCTTTGGAGCCGTCTCCGCGCTGTTTGTTGCACAGTCCGTGGAGCAGCCGGTCGGCCTTGGTCCCACCGTGTGCCCTCGCGTGGGAGTGGTCTGCGGCGAGATCCTGGGAGAGGTACATCGGTTCCCCGCACCACCAGCAGGGGGTTCCTTCTACGTGGGCCCTCAGTAATCTTTCGCGCTGCTTCTGGTGTTCCCAACCGAGTCCTCGTTGGGTCGTGGTCTTAGTGCTTGCCATGGTCTTGTAGTTGGCGGATCTGCAATTCCAGCGAATCTCGCCCATCTTTCAGGACTTTGAGCTGTGCCTTGTTGTGATGTGGGTCTGCGAGCATCCGATTGAGGTGCACCTCTGTGTCGTAGAGCCGGTCTTCAAGGGTTGGCGACATCACTCACCTCGCAGTGTCGACACGGTATCCATCTCCCGCATCCGGGACAGAGATACGGACCGGGCTCGATGTCGGGTTGGTCGGGCTCGAAGTCGGACCACTTGACCGGCTGCAGCCCGGCGTCTGTGTGGTCCGACATCGCGTCACATCCTTCGATCAGCTCGCACGAGACTTGGAAGCAGCGCGTCGAGCATGTCGGGTGTAATCGTCATCGGCGCAATGACCCTCACTTCGGAAGCTGCAACGCCGCGGCAAGCTGTGCGCCAGTTGCGTGGTGTCATGTACGCCCAGTGCCTAGCCTCGGGATGGTCCCGGCGGTACTCCTCCACCCACCCTCGGTGAGGTGCTACCAGTACAGGGTCAGCCATCAGGACCTCCACATCCGCCACGTGTTGACGATCGCCCACCTGATCAGCGCGAGGCTAGGCATCGTCGTCGTCATCAAGTTTGCGAAGCGTGTGCATGAGTCCGTGCATTGCGACCGCACCAATTGCTATCCAAGTAGCTATCCAGCTTGGGTCACCCATTCAGATCACCCACTGTTCGATCAGCGCCCACACGATTCGGATCACTTCAATCAGGTCGAGGATCACGCTGCCGCCAAATGATCGAGTTGCGCTGCGTAGCCCGAGACCAGATCGTCGATGAGGTCGTCCGCATCGAATGGCGCCACCCAGACGAGCGCCGTGCGATTCATTTCCATTAGCTCGTCAAGTAGCTGGCATCGATCCCGGAAAGCCATCGAACTCAGCCAGGCTGAGAACTGTCGGCGCTCTTCCGGCGTGAAGAACTGTTCAGCTTGGAAAACGAGTGTTTCGCGCATGGATTCCACCACCCTGTGATCGATTGTCGGAGTACGTCATACGGTGACGGGACTCGAACCTGCAATCGGAAGTTGAGCCCCGGACGTGCGCTGGCAAGCGTCATCGGTCCGGGGGTTGCTGCACCATCCTCAAAAGGTGCGCCGTCGTCTCACGGTCCGGCGCGGTGTGCAGCAAGTTGATTCCACTCAGGCAGAGGCTCGGCTTTAGGTTCGCCATAGTGAGCCGCTTGGATTCCGTGCTCCCGACATCTGATGGCGGCCGGGCGGTGACTGAACCTGAGTGGAAGATTGTGGCGTTGATTCCTGGAGCACCCACCGGTGATGTTTCGGCTAGTGCATCAACAGATCCAGACGCGCCCCTGGACGACAAAAGCGCGAGGCGGACTTTCATCCACTACTCGCGCCAACGCGCCTAGCGTAACACGGGAGGTGCGGCTAAGGAATCGCCCACTCCGCCTGGTAGTCCGGATGATCCAAGTAGATGGCTGCAAGATTCAAGATCACGTCACATGGGGCTGATTCATACATCGCATCGTGAGCGTCGCAAGGATCTTGGTCGATGCCATGTTCTGCCATGATCGCTCGCTTTGCTGCCACCTCGCGGAGGATTCTCGACGGAGTGAAGGTCTGCATGAAGCCAGAATCGACGATGACCATGTGGTCATTCTTGGACCAGGCCAAGAGTCGGCCCTCATTAGCAGCCCGAGCGTCGGCCTCATCCTCTGCGATCCGAGCCTCGAGAAACTCGACAATCGTCACGCCGCCACCCTCCTGGCTCGAACCGGCACATCCAAGTGCTTGTCCAGCACCTCACCCATCAAGAACACTTCCGCCCTCGACAACACTCCACACCACTTGGCCACGATGTGCCCACCCTTCCGAAGCGCATCAACCCGATTGGCTGTCAGCCCGCGATACTCCGGATACYGACGCGCTAGCAGTTCGGCGACCTGGACGATGCCGGCGCGGTGTAGCATCCGGGCCCGTACTCGCTCGAGCACTTCATCCTTCTCGTGGACAGGCACCGGATCCTCGGCCGGAATGTCGACCGTCGCCCAGCATCGGTCCATCACCTTGCTGATTTCGACATATGCCGTGTCGGCGCCTTCAGTCATCGCGAGCGAGATGATGTTTCGCCGCAGCCACCGCGCCAATCCGAGCACCGATTCCTGATAGCCGTACGGCAAGCGGTTCTCGCTCTCGCGGAGTGGGCCCACGAAGTCGAAGTCGTGCGTGAACCCTGTCGGCATGTACGAGATCCCGCGGGAATCGCACA
Source organism: Polaromonas sp. P1_G1 (assembly GCF_056405595.1). NCBI lineage: Bacteria > Pseudomonadati > Pseudomonadota > Betaproteobacteria > Burkholderiales > Comamonadaceae > Polaromonas > Polaromonas sp. P1_G1. The sequence goes on along the minus strand of NZ_JBFUBU010000104.1, from coordinate 272 downwards.
CATGCCGAGCCCAACCTGCCAACTCGTTGAACAGTAGGTCGATCGCGTTGCTTGCGCCGAGATTGAACGGCAAGGGCTGCTCATCGGTGCCCGATGCGATTTTCATGCCGCCCTTGCCGATCCGATCCTGTCGGTACGTCGTGACTGCGAGATCCTCCGCGAGTGAAGGGATTTTCTTCAGCAGATCCAGTAGAGCTTTCTGATCAACTCTCGGTAGGTAGAAGTGATCCGCTTCGGTCGTCCCAACGCTCATGGTCACACCTTCCCAACAG
>NZ_JBFUBU010000103.1:0-3034 GCF_056405595.1 Polaromonas sp. P1_G1 | reverse complement strand
GCTTCGCTTCGGGCAACCTGCGGTGCTCGAGCCAAGCGGGGTCTCGCTAAACTCGCTTCGCTCAAACAACGCGATCCCTGATCCGCTTGTCTCTGCGCTCCTCGGCCCAGCCAGGACGGGGCAATCGGGAGCGGGGAAAGAAGACAGAAAACGAAAACACAAAGAAGACAAATACAAACAAGGACTCGCCACGGCGAGTCCTTGTTTCTTCGGTATTGGTATTCCTTCCCCACCCCTTGTGGATGCGCCGAGGAGCGGAGGTYCAGACGGATCAGGGATCGCGTTGTTTGAGCCGAAGGCGAGTTTAGCGAGACCCCGTCTGGACCGAGCACCGCAGGTTGCCCGTAGCGAAGCGGAGGGACGCGGCAACCAGGGTCGCCTTTTCTTTTGCTTACTTTTCTTTTGGCGAAGCAAAAGAAAAGTGAGTAGCCGCCGGGCTACCCCCGGCCAGCAAGCCTAAGCAAAGAGCAGAGAAAACAGAGAGCGCGCAAGCCGGAGCAAGACCCGGCCAAAGAACCTTAGCTCTCGTTATGCTCCAGACTAACCCTCTTCCGAGTCCCAGCCGAAACATCATAAGTATTGAAACTGCTCATCATCCGGCCATAAAGATGCAAACTCACCGCCCGAGGGCGCTTCAGGGGAACACCAGTCACATGGATGTGGTCGGGATTCGGCACAAAGCTGGTCACCGCGCCGCGCCCCAGAAGGATGACGCCACCACGCACAAGGTTGATGCCCTCATCGGTGTTGCGGTCCACTGACAGGCGCACATAACTCCGTTCCTCCAGCACGCCTTCGAGCACACCGACCACGCCCCAGCTTCCGTGGTCGTGCACCGGCGTCCACTGGCCGGGCGACCAGACCAGGGTGTAGAGGGACAGGCTGGCATCGGGCGCGCTGTAGACCAGGTTGCGGGCGTAATGGTCCGGGTCGCTGCGGTAGTGTTGCGGCTCCAGGAAAGTCGCGGCCTGGTCTATCAGCTCCAGCATCCGCGGCGCGAGCGCCAGCACACAGTCGGCGGGATCCATGCGGCGCTGCGTCTGCTCGACGGCGCTGGAGATGAAGTGATCGAGGGCGGAGGTGGCCATATTGTTTGTGTTTCTTGTCAGGCGTATCAACGAATGGGCGATGGCTGGACCGGAACCAGCTTGCGCACCACCCTTTGGGGGGAAGCACGAAATATACCAGCGGCCTTGCGCACGTTAAACTTCACCCATGACCTGGAACGCGACGCTCGCCCTCGACTACACGCACCAGGCCGGCAAGACAATTGCCCACTTCCGCCACAGCGGGCCGCTGCGCATCCTGCAAAGCCTCTACCCCGAAGGCGACGCGATCTGCCACAACGTCATCGTGCACCCGCCCGGCGGCCTGGTCGGCGGCGACACGCTGGAGCTGGCCTTCAGCGCCGCGCCCGGCACGCACGGCCTCATCACCACACCCGGCGCCACGCGTTTTTACCGCTCCACCGGCGAGCCCGCGCTGCAAAACACCCGGCTCACGCTGGCCGCCGGTGCGCGCATGGAATGGCTGCCGCTTGAAGCCATCTGCTACAGCGGCTGCCTCGCCGAGAACCGCCTGACGATGGCGCTCGCGCCCGGCGCCGAACTGATGGGCTGGGACGTCACCGCGCTGGGCCTGCCCGCCGCCGGCCAGCCCTTTGAAAACGGCAGCTTTCGCCAGCACATCGAGCTGCCCGGCGTCTGGCTGGAGCGCGCGCGGCTGGACGCGAACGACAAACTGCTGATGGACAGCCCCGTCGGCCTGGCGGGCCGGCGCTGCATGGCCACGCTGTTTTTTGTGGCCGGCAGCAAGCTCGAGCGCAAGCGCCGTGAACTCGCGCTGGACTGCGCGCGCGAAGTCCTGCAGGCCCACTCCCTGGCTTCCAGCGCCGGTGCCACCAGCCCCGACGCGCAGGTCATTGTGGTGCGCGTGCTTGCGCCGGTGGTCGAACCCGCCATGGCCTTGCTCAGGCAGGTGTGGCAGGCCTGGCGCAAGGAGATGTGGCAACTGGCGCCGTCGACACCAAGGCTCTGGTCGACCTGAAGCGCCGCGCCCGTCGAAGGTTGAACAAGCCGGGCTGTATATAAAAACATCAAAAGCATCAAATCCGCACCCCTGGGGCGGATGCGCGCCCTATGAGAGACCCGTCCTACATGGGAATGGGCATAGGGCACGGACGGCCCGGAGCTTTTCCTTTCACGCCGCCGGCCGGGCCCGGCCCAGACTCCATTCATCGACATCCGTCGAGTTCGATCAAGGAGTTTGACCATGATTTCATCCCGGAATTTCCGCTTGGCCCAAAGCGCCGCCATCTTTGGTGTCGCCGCCCTGCTCTCCCTGGGCGCCACGGCACAAATCGCTTCCGGCACCACAGGCATCGACGCCACCGGCGATGCCAAGAGCGAGATGAACGCCTGCCTGACCGGGCGCACACAGCAGGACCGCCAGACCTGCATGACCGAAGTCCGTAACGCCAACGCCGCCAAACGCGCCGGCAAGGTGGACAACGCCAATGCCGACTTCAAGAACAATGCCCTCAAACGCTGCGACGTCTTCAAGGGCGAAGACCTGATCGCCTGCCAGGCCCGCATCGTCGGCTACGGCAAAGCGGACGGCAGCGTCGCCAGCGGCGGTGTGGTCCGCCAGGTAGAGACCGTCGTCGTCCCGGCCGGCGCCACCAACGTGCGCGTACAGCCGCAGACCTCAACCGACAACATTGTGGTGATCCCGGCGCCCGCCGCCGCGCCATCGCAATAACAGTTGCCACTCGCTCCGCCGGGGTTTGATGAAAACCCCGGATGAAGCAGAAGCAAAGGTGGGCCGCATTGCGGCCCACTTCTTTTGTGTGCCGCAATGCTGTTGGGGAGTGGGTCTTTAGGCCGGTTCTTGCTCCGGCTTGCGCGTTCTCTGCTGAGGGTGGCTGGCCGGGGGTAGCCCGGCGGCTACTCACTTTTCTTTTGCTTCGCCAAAAGAAAAGTAAGCAAAAGAAAAGGCCAAAAGAAAAGTAAGCAAAAGAAAAGGCGACCCTGGT
>NZ_JBFUBU010000102.1:0-3126 GCF_056405595.1 Polaromonas sp. P1_G1 | reverse complement strand
GCGTCCCTTCGCTTCGCTGCGGGCAACCTGCGGTGCTCGGTTCAGGCGGGGTCTCGCTAAACTCGCCTTCGGCTCARACAACGCGATCCCTGATCCGCCTGAACCTGCGCTCCTCGGCGCATCCACAAGGGGTGGGGAAGGAATACCAAATCCAAATACWGAAAACCACAAGGACTCGCCKTGGCGAGTCCTTGTTTGTCTTGGTTTGTTCTTTGTATTTCTGTCTTCTGTTCCCGCTTCCGCTCCCGATTGCCCCGTCCTGGCTGGGCCGAGGAGCGCAGAGACAAGCGGATCAGGGCCGGCGTTGTTTGAGCCGAAGGCGAGTTTAGCCGGACCCCGCTTGGCTCGAGCACCGCAGGTTGCCCGAAGCGAAGCGTAGGGACCCAGACTGCGGGTCGCCTTTTCTTTGCTTACTTTCTTTTGGCGAAGCAAAAGAAAGTGAGTTGCTGCCGGCAACCCCGGCCAGCAAGATCAGGAGAAGGGCACACCGCCGGAGCAAGACCGGCCTATCCACCCGGCTTCCCGGAAGATAAGGCCATAACCCCACGCTTATCCCCCGATTTCCAACTAGTACGGCTTGATAACCTTTACTTGAAGCAAGAGGCGGAAAAAAACAGAACTTAAGTTTTCACCGCCATCAGCCGATAGACATACACAGCCATCCCCATCGAGCCCAAGGAGCGCGCATGCACGCAACAAACAACCCCACCCCCACGCCGGCCGCCGCCAAGGCGCTGGAATTCCTGGCCTTCACGCTGGGCCAGGAAGAGTACGGCGTGGACATCCAGAAAGTGCAGGAGCTGCGCGGCTACGACACGGTGACCCGCATCGCCAACGCGCCCGAACACATCAAGGGCGTGGTCAACCTGCGCGGCATCATCGTGCCGATTGTGGACATGCGCATCAAGTTCAACCTCGGTACGCCCAGCTACGACCAGTTCACGGTGGTGATCATCCTGAACATTGCCAGCCGCATCATGGGCATGGTGGTGGACAGCGTCTCGGACGTGATCACGCTGAGCCCTGAACAGGTGCGACCCGCGCCCGAGATGGGTGCGCTGTTGGACACCGAATACCTCATAGGCCTGGGCACGCTGGACGAACGCATGCTCATCCTCGTCGACATCGACAAGCTCATGTCCAGCAGCGACATGGCCCTGATCAATGCTGCCGCCACGGCCTGAGCCCTTCTCTGAGCTCTTCTTATTCCCGGAGTCTTCATCATGTTTTTAGGCAATCTCTCCATCGGCAAGCGCCTGGCCGTTGTGGTCGGCGTCATTCTTGCCCTGTTCCTGACGAGCAGCGTGCTCGCCGTCCTCAAGCTCAGCCAGCTGGGCGGCGAAATCAAGGCCATGGTCGAGCAGAACGTGAAGACCGAACGGGCCGGTTCCGACTGGCTGCGCCACACCACCGCCGGCATACAGCGCGCGGCGGCCATCGCCAAGAGCAGCGATACCGGCCTGGTCGCCTATTTCGCGCCGGCCTCGGCGACCTCGATCAAAGACACCAACGAGTTGCAGAAGTTCCTCGAGCAGCAGATGGACACGCCCGAGAAAAAACAGCTCTTCGACAAAATCGGTGAACTGCGCAAGATCTACCTGGCCGCGCGCGAGGACGTCAGCAAGGCCAAACTCGCCGGCGACCTGGAAGGCGCGAACCGGATTTTCAGCGAACGCTTCGAGCCCACCTCGCGCGCCTACCTGGCCGGCGTGCAGAAGATGGTCGATACCGAGCGCGAGCTGCTCGACGAAGCCGCGCTGCGCAGCGAGGAATTGCGCGCCAGGACCAGCCTGGTGCTGGTGGTCTGCAGCGCGCTTTCACTGGGCCTGGGCGTGCTGTTGGCCTGGCTGCTGGTGCGCAGCATCACCCAGCCGTTGTCGCAGGCCGTGCGGGTAGCGCGCTCCGTGGCGTCCGGCGACCTGACCAGCCGCATTGAAGTGACCAGCCAGGACGAGACAGGCCAGCTGATGCAGGCGCTCAAGGACATGAACGACAGCCTGGTCGGGATTGTCGGCAATGTGCGTAGCGGGACGGACACGATTGCGACGGCTTCGAGCCAGATCGCGGCGGGTAACCATGACTTGTCATCGCGCACCGAAGAGCAGGCGAGTTCGCTTGAAGAGACGGCGGCTTCGATGGAAGAACTGACTTCCACGGTCAAGCAGAATGCCGACAACGCGCGCCAGGCGAATCAATTGGCGGTGTCCGCGTCCAGCGTGGCCGTCAAGGGTGGCAGCGTGGTCGCCGAGGTGGTCGGCACCATGGGTGCGATCAATGCTTCTTCACGCAAGATTGTCGACATCATCGGTGTGATCGACGGGATTGCTTTCCAGACCAATATCCTGGCTTTGAATGCGGCGGTGGAGGCCGCCCGTGCCGGCGAGCAGGGCAGGGGCTTTGCGGTCGTCGCTGCTGAGGTCCGCAACCTGGCCCAGCGCAGTGCCGCCGCCGCCAAAGAGATCAAGACCCTGATAGGCGACTCGGTCGACAAGGTCGAAGAGGGCAGCAAGCAGGTCGCCGAGGCCGGCAAGACCATGGACGAGATCGTCGACAGCGTCAAACGTGTGACTGACATCATGGCCGAGATCACTGCTGCGAGCCAGGAACAGACTTCCGGTATCGAGCAGATCAACCAGGCGATCACGCAGATGGACCAGGTCACGCAGCAGAATGCGGCGCTGGTGGAGGAGGCGGCTGCGGCAGCTTCCTCGCTGCAGGAGCAGGCCAGCGGACTGTCGCAGGTGGTGAGTGTGTTCAAGGTCTCCGGCGGTCATGCGCCAGCCGCGCAGCAACAGCAGCGCGCCAGCGCGGCCAGGCCGGCGACCCCCAAACAGCCACCGCAAGCCCGGAAGGCTATTGCTGCGCCGCGTGCGCTGGCGGCGGCTGGCGAAGGATGGGAAACGTTTTAAGACCGGGTCTTGCTCCGGCAGTGCGCCCTTCTCTTGATCTTGCTGGCCGGGGTTGCCGGCAGCAACTCACTTTTCTTTGCTTCGCCAAAGAAAAGTAAGCAAAAGAAAGGCGACCCGCAGTCTGGGTCCCTACGCTTCGCTACGGGCAACCTGCGGTGCTCGAGCCAAGCGGGGTCCGGCTAAACTCGCCTTCGGCTCAGACAACGCCGGCCCTGAT
>NZ_JBFUBU010000101.1:0-3255 GCF_056405595.1 Polaromonas sp. P1_G1 | reverse complement strand
GCGTTGCGCTCCTAGCGCAGACACCCGGTCTGGGCGTCGTCGCGCGCCTTGATTGGCGCCGTTTTCACCCCACTCGCATTTGTAAACATAGTGCTAACAGGCCCTTGGCAGGGAAAGCCCTTTCGCCGCTGGCCCAGCTTTGCGCCCACAATTTCGCCATCCATGAGCAGCATCACACCCTCCACCGATTTCAGTACCGCGCTCACAGGCCTGTTCGACCTGCGCGGAAAAACCGCTTATGTGCCCGGCGGCTACGGCGGCATTGGCGAGGCGATTGCCTGGGGCCTGGCCATGGCCGGGGCGCGCGTGGCGGTGTCGGGCCGCGACGAGGCCAAGGCCGAAGCCGTGGCCGCGGCCTTGCGTGCGGCGGGGCATGAAGCCATGGGCCTGGCCATGGATGCGCATTCGGTGCCGCAGATGCAGGCTTCCGTAGACGCGGTGGCCGCGCAGTGGGGCGGCCTCGACATTCTGGTGAATTGCGTGGGCATGCAACGTGAACAGGCCTTGCTCGAGGTCACCGAAGAAGCCTTTGACGAGGTGCTGCAGGTCAACCTCAAGGCCGCGATGTTCCTGGCGCAGGCGGCAGCCAGACAGCAGATCGCAGGCGGCAAAGGCGGCGCGCAGGTGCATTTGCTCTCGGTGCGAGCGCAGCTGGGCTTGCGCGGCCGGGGTTACTCGGCTTACAGCAGCAGCAAAGGCGGTCTGGTCATGCTGATACGGCAGCATGCCAGTGAACTTGCGCCGCACGGCATCACGGTCAACGGCATCGCGCCGACGGTGGTGCAGACCGAGATGGCGCGCCACTGGCTGGAGAACCCCGAGACGCGCAAGCAGGTGCTGGACCGCATTCCGCTGGGCCGCGTGGCGGACCCCCAGGACGTGGCCGGTGCGGCGGTATTTTTTGCAGCGCCCGCATCGCGCTTCGTCACCGGGCAAGTGCTGTACCTCGACGGCGGAATTACCGCGTCCCAGTAACCCCACTCGCCAGCGCCGCGACGGCATGCTGCACGCCGCCGCTGCCTATCGGAATCCCCTGCACCCGCAGGGCGGCTTCCACGCCGGCCAGGCAGCCCAGGATCATCGCGGGGTTCATGTCGCCCAGGTGGCCTATGCGGAAGCTGCGGCCGGCCAGCGGGCCCAGGCCGCCCGCGATGGCGACCTGGAACTGCTCGCGCGCGACTGACCGCAGGGCTTCGGGGTCAATGCCGGCGGCCACGGACACCGTGGTGACGGAGACCGAGCGCGCGGCCGGCTCGCGCACAAACAGGCTGAGCGCGCCGCCTTCGCTCCAGGCCTCGACGGCGGCATGCACCGCGCCGGCGATCATCCGGTGGCGGGCGACGACTTGCTCAACGCCCTCGTGAAAAATCAATCCCAGCGCGGCCTCAAGACCGAAGAGCAGGCTTTGCGGCGGCGTGCCGCAGAACTTGCGGTAGCTGAGCGGGCTTTGCCGACGCGCCCAGTCCCAGTAGAAGCGCGGTGAGGGATTGGCCGCTGCCACTTTCATCGCGGCGCTGTCCGCCGCCACAAAAGCCAGCCCGGGCGGCACCATCAGGCCTTTTTGTGAAGCGCCCAGCACGACGTTGGCGCCCAGCGCATCCATGGCAAAGGGCGCCGCGCCCAGCGAGGCGACCACGTCCACCACCAGCAGCGCTGGATGCGCCGCAGCATCCAGCGCCTGCCGGATCCGGGCGAGGTCGCTGGTCATGCCGCTGGCGGTGTCGGTGTGGACTGCAAACACGGCCACGATGGCGTGCGCGGTGTCGGCGCGCAACGCGGCTTCTATCGCCGGCACGTCAATCGGGTAGCCCTCGCGCCAGGGCGTGCGCAGCACTTTCGCGCCCATGGCCTCGGCCTGCACGGCCCAGGATTCGGAGAAATGCCCGGTGCCGGCGATGAGCACCTGCTGTCCCGGCGCGAGCAGGTTGGCGATCACGGCCTCCCAGGCGCCGTGGCCGTTGCAGGCATACAGGAAGACGTCGGCCTTTTCGGTTTGCAGCAGCGCCTTGAGCCCGGTCTCGCAGGCCTGGATCACACGATCAAGCCGCGGGTCGGCCAGGTCCATGGGCTGGCGCCGCATCGCGTCCATGACCTCGTCGGGCACCCGCGTGGGGCCGGGTGAGTGGAGGAATCGGTGGCCGGGGATGCGTGGGTGGGGCGTCATGTCGAAAAATTATGCGCCTGCCGGCTTGCGGTTGACCAGCACGATGCCGGCCGCCACGGTGGCCAGCGCCACCAGCAGGCCGGTGGTCACGCTTTCTTTCAGCCACAGCGCGCCGAACAGCAGCGCGAACAGCGGCGTAAAAAACACAAACACTGAAATTTTGGTGGCCGGGTAGCGCCCCAGCATCCACATCCAGGCCAGGTAGCTGGCAAAGGCGCCTATCACCGTCTGCAGCAGCAGGGAGGTGATGGCGAAGGGGCTGAAGTGCCACGACCATTGCTCGCCCAGGTAGAGCGACAGGAAGGGAAACACGGCGGCGCTCACGGCCAGCTGGTAGAACAGCAGCTTTTCGGCGGAGATGCTGACGAGTTTGGTGGCGCGTATCACCACCGTGGTCAGGCCCCACAGCATGCCGGCGGCCAGCGCCAGCAGGTCGCCGCGCGCGGTCGAGGCATGGTCGCCGGTGAAGCCCTCACGCAGCGCGAACACCACGGCGGCAAACGCGCACAGCAGGCCGACCCATTGCAGGCCGCGCAGCCGTTCGGACTTGACCCACAGCGGCACCAGCGCCGCGACCCAGAAGGGCGAGGTGTACAGAAACACCGTGAGGCGCGAGGCGCTGGTGTACTGCAGGCCCACATAGATACAGGCGAACTCCGCGCCGAACAGGGCGCCCGCCAGCAGGCCGGCTTTGAGCGAGCCGTCGCGGCTGAACAGCGGGATCTTGCGCCACAGGCACCAGAGCCACAGCAGGACGGTGGCGCCGACGAGGCGCAGCGAGGCCTGGAACATGGGCGGGATCTCGCTGATCGTGGCCTTGATCAGGACCTGCTGCAGGCCCCAGAACAGGCAGCAGCCCAGCAGCAGGGACATGGCGAGGGTGTCTAGATGCGTCTTGCGTGTCATGGGTGAGGGGGCTAGAAACTCGGGGTGTGGATGCTAGGGCTGAGGCATTGAAGTGATCGAGTGCCGCTGGCCCCCACCCCCGCCCTCCCCCAGCGGGGGAGGGAGTAAAAACCAGTGCGTAAGGCGGCAGGGATCAGGCTCATTCTGGTTATTGCTCCTTCCCCCTCTGGGGGAAGGTTGGGATG
>NZ_JBFUBU010000100.1:0-3305 GCF_056405595.1 Polaromonas sp. P1_G1 | reverse complement strand
GCTTACTTTTCTTTTGGCGAAGCAAAAGAAAAGTGAGTAGCCGCCGGGCTACCCCCGGCCAGCAACCCTCAGCAGAGAGCGCGCCGAGGGAACCGCCTCCTGTCTTTCAAGCGCTACGGGCGCGCCCGCCCTTCTCAGCCCAGGTCCGAGTCCACCGAATCTGCATAACCCGCAACATGACAAGCATCCCCAAAGCCAACGCAGCAAAAAAGAAGAACCCCCACATATAAGTACCAGCATATTGCTTGGACACCCCCATGGCATTGGGCACCAATCCACCGCCGAGCGCACCGATCTCGCCGATCATGGAGCCGGCCACCGCGGTGGCCAGGGGCCAGCGCAGGGGCACCAGTTGAAAGAGCGCGCCGTTGCCCGCGCCCAGGGCCGCAAAGCACAGCATCACCAGCAGCGTGGTGGCCACAAGAGAGCCGCCGGCCAGGCCGCAGGCGACCAGGGTTGCGGCGATGGTGAGCAGCACCACGCTCAGGGTGTTGACGCCGCCCCAGCGGTCGGAGATCCAGCCGCCGAAGATGCGCAATGCGGCGCCCATGAAGGCCGCCAGCATGGACAGCTGGCCCGCCTGCACCTTGCTGACGCCGAACTGGTCGTAGTAGTAGGAGGGCAGGAAGGTGGCCAGGCCGATGAAGCCGCCGAAGCTCACCGCATAGATCAGGCTGAAGGCCCAGCCGTCTTTCTCGAACAGGCAAGCGACGTGCTCGCGCAGCGTGGCGTGGCTGTCCACGTCGTCGGGTTCCTTGGCAAACACGATCATGGCGATCAGCGGCAGCAGCATGGCCACGGCGGCGATGCCGTAGACCGACTGCCAGCCGAAGCGCTGGGCCAGCGCGGGCGCGACGAGCACCGAGACGGCGGTGCCGACGTTGCCGGCGCCGACCAGGCCCATGGCCAGGCCCTTGTAGCGCGGCGGGAAGGAGCCGGAGCCCAGGCTGAGCGCGACGCCGAAGCTGGCGCCGGCGATGCCGAGCAGCACGCCCATGGCCAGCAGGCTGCTGTAGGAGTCGACCACGAAGTAGCCGAACAGCAGCGCCACCATGATCAGGCCCATTTCCACCAGCGTGGCATTTTTGCGGCCTATGTACTGGGCCAGCACGCCCAGCGGAAAGCGCATCAGCGCGCCGGCGAAGATGGGCACCGAGAGCATCACGCCCTTCTGGGTGGGCGAAAGGTTATAGGTCTCGGAAATAAAGGGCGCCATGGCCCCGTTCATGACCCAGATGCAACATGAGAAGGCGAAGTAAAAAAACGCCGCCCCCAGCGTGGGCGCGTGACCGGCCTTGAGAAAACTACGAAACCCCGCCATGGTGCAAGTTCTTTCTGTGAAGATGGTTGATTCACAGAATCAGTGCAAAAAGGGTGCCACCGTGGGGCATGCAAAACGCACCCTTGAAGCGCGGTTTTGGCCTTGGCTCCTGTTTATTTTGGTGCGCCGCACAAAATGCGTGCACCAAGGCCGCCCTGGCAGGCCTGGCGGGTATTCAGTTCTTGCGGTCCATGTCGACGCACACCATGGCCGAATAGTGGTTCCAGCGCAGCGTGATGACATAGGGGCGGGTGCGCACCCGGGCTTTCATGCCCTGCGTGCCCTGCATCTTGACCGGCACCGAGATCTGCAGCTCGGACCCCAGGGCCTTGCGCGCGTTGCCGGCCAGCGTGTTGGCGATCTCGCCCACCGCGTCCAGCAGGTTGCCGTCGCTGAGGTCGGTCTCATGCTGCAGCAGCAAAATCTCGCGCACCAGCTTGCCCGGCATGGAGACCATCACATGGCCGTTGTGGCTGCCTGAAAAGGCCACGATGCCGTTGAATTCAAAGCCTTCGATATCGCCCGTGCCGAGGTAGGCCGAGGTGATCTGCGGCTCTTGGCGGGTTGTGACTTTCAGGTAATGCCGGATCGAGTCGACAAACAGCTTGAGGTCGGTTTCGTTGAGTGTGGCCACAGCGGTCTTCCTTAACGCATGTCGGCGATGTCGAGCAATGCCATCTGCAGCTCTTCATCGGTGAAAGGTTTGGCGACAAAGCCGCGCGCGCSCAGTTTGAGCGCCTGGATGGCCGTCGATTTGTCGCTGAGCGCGCTGACCACCAGAATCTTGACCGTCGGGTCCAGCTTGAGCAGCGCGGAAATGCATTCGATGCCGTCCATCTCGGGCATGGTCAGGTCCATGGTGACGACTTCGGGCCGCGTGGCCCGGGCCAGCCGCACGGCTTCGTGGCCGTTTTTGGCCAGGCCCGCGAGCACGATGCCCTTGATGCCGCCGTTTTGCACCACGCGCGAGATGCGGGTGCGGATCATGTTGGAGTCGTCAACAATCAGCAGTCGCATGGTGAGCCTCCTTTTGCGATTGAGGTGGGTTTTGGATGTGGGTCATATCATGCGGTCTCAGGAAAACACGACCCGGAACTCGGTGTGCTGGCCGGGCGTGCTGGACAGCAGCAGGCGCGCGCCCAGGCTCTGCACGTTGGCCTGCACCAGGTCCAGGCCGACGCCGCGGCCGGCATGCCGGGACGTTCCGCCGGCGGTGGAGAACCCAGGCTTGAAGATGTTCGCGACGATCTGCTTGTCGCTGAAGCTCTGCAACTGCTCGGCGCTGTACCAGCCCAGTTCCAGCAGGCGGCGCCGCACGTCGCCGGCGCTCAGGCCGGCACCGTCATCGCGAACGGTGAGCTGCCACTGCCCGGCCTCGTCCGGGCCCAGCGCCACGCTGACCTGGCCCTCGGCGGCCTTGCCGGCGACCTGTCGCGCGGCGGGCGTTTCCACACCGTGCACCACGGCGTTGCGCAGCAGCTGGATGGCGATCTCGCGCACCAGGTCCATCTTGGCCCGCGGTATTTCAGGCGCGCCGGCCATGCGCAGGTCGGTGTTCACGCGTTTGCCGCAGTCAGCGGCCACCTCGGCCGCCAGTTGCGCGAGCGCCGCATGCAGCCCCTGGGGCGAGTCGCCTGCACCGGACGGCGCGCTATCGCCCGAGCGCTTGCGGCTCAGGGCCTTGAAGGCACCTACCTTGGACAGCAGGTCTTCCAGCGGCAATGGCAGGGCCAGCAGGGCATCGCCGGTGGCCGCCCCGGTGTCCTTGAGTTTTTGCAGTTCGCTCTCAAACTGGTGCGCCAGCGTGGCCAGGATTTCCAGGCCCAGGGAAGCGGCGTCGCCCTTGAAGGCGTGGATGCGGCGGTAGGCGCCGTCCACGGCCTTGAGCACCTGGACTTCGGAGGCCGCCGAAGAAGTGCTGCGCAGCAGGTCGTTGACTTCCAGCAGCGAGGCCTCGGCGCGTTCGACAAAGGCCCGCATGCAT
>NZ_JBFUBU010000099.1:0-3774 GCF_056405595.1 Polaromonas sp. P1_G1 | reverse complement strand
GTCCTGGCTGGGCCGAGGAGCGCAGACGTAGGCGGATCAGGGATCGCGCTTGTCTGAGCGAAGCGAGTTTGCGCGAGACCCCGCCGTAGTCGAGCACCGCAGGTTGCCCGTAGCGAAGCGCAGGGACCCAGACTGCGGGTCGCCTTTTTTTGCTTACTTTTTTTGGCGAAGCAAAAAAAGTGAGTCGCATGCCGGGCGATCCCGGCCAGCAGAACTCAGAAGAGCGCACACCGCCGGAGCAAACTACAAACTATCCCGAACCCCCGCAGTAATCTCCAACGACCTCCTCGCAATAGCCGGATCAAAAATATGCGTAGTCACCATCAACTCATCCGCCCGAGTCTCGGCGATAAAGGATCGCAATCCTTCCCGAACAGTCGCAGGCGCCCCCGCCACCGCATAACGCAGCATGCGTTGCGCACCCGCTTTTTCGGCGGGTGACCAGTAGGCTTCGATGTCGTCAATCGGCGGCGGCATGGGTCCGGGGGTTCCGCGCAGCAGGTTGGTCATGGCCTGCTGGACCGAGGTGAGCTGGTAGCGCGCCGCTTCGTCGGTGTCGGCGGCCACGACGTTGGCTGCCACCATGGCATAGGGTTTGTCCAGCTGCGCCGAGGGCTCGAAGCGGTCGCGATAAAGTTCCAGGGCCTGCATCAGCATGTCGGGTGCGAAATGCGAGGCGAAGGCAAAGGGCAGGCCCAGCGCGGCGGCCAGCTGGGCGCCGAAGAGGCTGGAGCCGAGTATCCACAGCGGCACCTTCAGGCCCGCGCCGGGCACGGCGCGGATTCTCTGGCCGGGTGCTATGTCTTCAAAGTAATAGCGCAGCTCCTGCACGTCCTGCGGAAAGGTGTCGGCATTGTTCTGGTGGTCGCGCCGCAGCGCGCGGGCGGTCAGCTGGTCGGTGCCGGGTGCGCGGCCCAGGCCCAGGTCTATGCGGCCGGGGTAGAGCGAGGCCAGCGTGCCGAACTGCTCGGCGATCACCAGCGGCGAATGGTTGGGCAGCATCACGCCGCCGGATCCCACGCGGATCGTGTTCGTGCCGCCCGCCACATGGCCGATGACGACTGCGGTGGCGGCGCTCGCGATGCCGGGGTTGTTGTGGTGTTCGGCCAGCCAGAAGCGCTTGAAGCCCAGCTGTTCGGCATGCCGGGCCAGGGCCAGGGTATTGCGAAAGGCATCGGCGGCGGTGGCGCCCGTGACGATGGGGGATAGATCGAGGACTGAGAAGGGGATCATGTTTTTGCTCCTTCTCCCAGCGGGAGAGGGAGTGAAGAGGGTACCGGGCCAGTTTAGGAGCTTCACGATGGCCGCATGAAGGGCAGGGTATAAATCCCCCATGACAGATTCGGCAAACATTGAGCTGCCTCCCGAGGCGCAGGCGATGCTGCGCACGGCCAGCCGTTTTGAAACCCCTTGCGGCGACGGCGCCATGGTCTGGCACAGCTGGGGCCAGGCCACGCGCCGGCCCGGGCTCGCGCCGCTGGTGCTCTTGCACGGCGGCAGCGGCAGCTGGATGCACTGGCTGCGCAACATCCCCGCATTGGCCGCGTCGGGCCGCTGGGTGCTGGTGCCCGACCTTCCCGGTTTCGGCGATTCGGCCGCGCCCTTGCGGGGCACCGATGCCGATGTGCTGCCCGAGCCGGTCGAGCAGGGACTGGCCTTGCTGGCGGGCGATGCGGCCTGCGACCTCGTGGGATTTTCCTTTGGTGGCATGGTGGCCGGCTTCCTGGCGGAGCGCTTCCCCGCCCGGGCGGCGCGCGTGGTGCTGGTGGGCGCGCCCGGCCTGGGTGTGGCCCCCGAAAGAGCCATACGCCTGCGCGCCTGGCGGCATATCACCGATGCGGTCCAGCGCGATGAAATCCATCGCCACAACCTTGCGGCGCTGATGCTGTACCGTGAGGACGCGATCGACGAACTGGCCCTGCGCCTGCACATCGCCAACGTGCTGCGCGACCGCATGAAGGGCCGCAGCCTGGCGCGCACCGATGCGCTGGCGCAGTCACTGGCGCGGCTGCGCTGCCCGGTGTGGGCGATCTACGGGGAAGAGGATGCGCTGTACCGCGGCAAGCTTGATGCGCTGGCGGCGGCCCTGGCGCGAGCCGCGGATTTCAGGGGCCTGGCCCTGGTCGAAGGCGCCGGCCACTGGCTGCAGTTCGAGCGCGCGGAGGCTTTTGACAAAGCCCTGCTCACGGCGCTCGAAGCGGCTGTCTAGCTTTTACTTCTCAATCGCGAGCAGTTCAATGTCGAAGGTCAGCGTGGCATTGGGCGGCACCACGCCGCCGGCGCCGCGGTCGCCATACGCCGTGGCGGGCGGGCAGGTCAGTGTGGCCTTGCCGCCGACCTTGATCTTCTGCACGCCTTCGGTCCAGCAAGGCACGACGCGGTTCAACGGAAAGGTGGCCGGAGCGCCGCGCTTGTAGGAGCTGTCGAATTCCTTGCCGTCGGCCAGCGTGCCGCGGTAGTGCACCTTGACGGTGTCGGTCGCCTTGGGCTGCGGGCCGGTGCCTTCGGCCGTGTGCACGATCTTCACGCCGTTGGGCAGGGTCTCGGCCGGGGCGGCGGCGAGGGCGGTGCTGGACAGGGCAAGAGAGGCCAGGGCGATAAGCGCGGCGGTCAACGTCTTCATGGAGGTCATGCTTTCATGGCTAAGGGGAATCGAAAAGGCTGGCCTGGATTATCGTCCCGGCATTCGCCCTGCCTGCGTGGCGACGGCAGACCCCCAAAACTGGTAAGGCCGATATAGCAAGTATTGAATTGGCCTTACCATTTCGAGCTATAAGCCAATGGCAACACCCGCCGTCGCATAAACTGCACTTCACGCGGAGGACTCATGCTGGACCAACTCAAACAGGTCGACAACCGTCGGCTCTACCAACAAATTGCCGAGCAGATCCGCACCTTCATTGACAAGGGCAACTACTCCGCGGGTGCGCGGCTGCCGCCGGAGCGTGATCTGGCCCAGCAGCTTGGCGTCTCGCGCCCCTCGGTGCGCGAGGCGCTGATTGCCCTGGAAATCGAGGGCAGCGTGGAAGTGCGCATGGGCGCCGGCGTGTATGTCTGCAATGCGGCCCAGCGCAAGCCGCAGTCCCTGGCCAGCATGGGCGAAAGCCCGATCGAACTGATGCAGGCACGCGCCGCCATCGAGGGCACCATCGTGCTGCAGGCCTGTGCCAGAGCCACGCCCGAAGCGCTGTTGGCACTGCGCCAGATTCTGGACAACATGCTGTCCGCCATGGCGCAAAACCGCTCGCCCCTGGCCTTTGACCGGCAGTTTCACCAAACGATCGCAGCCATGACAGGCAACTCCGTGCTGGAGCGGCTGGTGGGCGAGCTGTTTGACGAGCGCCACAGCCCGATTGCCGCGCGCCTGAGCGCGCATTCCGAATCCGGCCAAAGCTGGGCCACTGCGCTGCAGGAGCATGAAACCATCCTGCGCGCCCTGGAGAACCGGGACGTACTGGCCGCACAGAATGCCATGCGCATGCATCTGCAAGCCTCCGAGCAGCGCTGGGTCGAGAACCGCCGCGAATGGTCATGAGCCAGGGCCTGTTAACGCTATTTATGCAAATGCGAATGGGGTGAAAACGGCGCCAATCAAGGCGCGCGACGACGCCCAGACCGGGTGTCTGGGCTAGGAGCGCAACGCCGAGTGGCGTCGTTTTCACCCCATTCCCTCCGGGTTGCGATCAAAAAGGCCTTGCGCGGCGTTGCAAAGCCTTGACGGGGTTCACCCCGCCTGCGTTTTGCGCCTTGCTCAAGGCCTTTTTGACTCGCAAC
>NZ_JBFUBU010000098.1:0-3885 GCF_056405595.1 Polaromonas sp. P1_G1 | reverse complement strand
TGGATGCGCCGAGGAGCGCAGGTTCAGGCGGATCAGGGATCGCGTTGTTTGAGCCGAAGGCGAGTTTAGCGAGACCCCGCCTGGACCGAGCACCGCAGGTTGCCCGTAGCGMAGCGKAGGGACGCAGCAACCAGGGTCGCCTTTTCTTTTGCTTACTTTTGGTGTTTGCGTAACTTCGCTTCGCGAAGTGAGCAAACCCCGCGCGCGTAGCGCGCCTTTTGGCGAACAAAAGAAAACCCGCTTTGCGGGTTTCGCTAAAAGTGAGTAGCTGCCGGGCTACCCCCGGCCAGCAGGTCTAAGCAGAGAAAACAGAAAGCCAAGCCCGCCGGGAGCATGCAAGAGCTCACTTCTTGTCAGGCAACTCAATCTTCACCTCCAGCACATCCAGGTTATCCTGCCGCTCCAGGTTCAGCTTGATGTGCTCAGGGTTGATGGGAATGTATTTGGCGATCACCGCGATCAGGTCGCGTTGCAGGGCCGGCAGGTAGTCGGGCTTGGGGCTACGGTCTGTGCGCTCATGCGCCAGGATGATCTGCAGCCGCTCCTTGGCGACGCTCGCGGTCTTTTTCTTTTCGCCCAGCAGGAATGACAGGAAAGACGCCATGGATCACTTCCCCCCGAACCAGCGTTTGAAGAGCCCGGGCTTTTGCGCGTCGATAAAGCGCATGGGCTTGTCCTTGTCGCCGAGGAAGCGGTCGACCACATCCTTGTAGGCCTCGGACACGTCGCTGCCGTTCATGTGCACCGCCGGCACGCCCTGGTTGGAGGCCTGCAATACCGACTCGGATTCGGGGATCACGCCTATGAGCTTGATGCGCAAAATATCCTGGATGTCCTCGAGCGAAAGCATCTGGCCCTGGTCGACGCGGCCGGGGTTGTAGCGGGTAATCAGCAGGTGTTCCTTGATCGGGTCGCCGCCGGCGATGGCGCGCTGGGTCTTGCTCGAGAGCATGCCGAGGATGCGGTCGGAGTCGCGCACCGAGGACACCTCGGGATTCGTCACCACCAGGGCTTCGTCGGCGAAGTGCATGGCCATCAGCGCGCCGGTCTCTATGCCGGCGGGGGAGTCGCAAACAATGTATTCAAAGTCCATGCCGGCCAGGTCTTTCAGCACCTTCTCGACGCCGGACTTGGTCAGCGCGTCCTTGTCGCGGGTCTGCGAGGCGGCCAGCACATACAGGTTGTGGCACTGCTTGTCCTTGATCAGGGCCTGGTTCAGCGTGGCTTCGCCCTGGATCACGTTGATGAGGTCGTACACCACGCGGCGCTCGCAGCCCATGATGAGGTCCAGGTTGCGCAGGCCCACGTCGAAGTCGATGACCGCGGTTTTATGGCCGCGCAGCGCCAGGCCGGTGGCAAAGCTGGCACTGGTGGTGGTTTTGCCCACACCGCCTTTGCCGGAGGTGACCACGATGATTTTTGCCATGCTTGAATTTCCTTGGAGAACGGAAGAGGTGTTGTGGGTGGAGGCCGGGTGTGCAGCGGGAGCAGGAGGAAGCAAAGTGGCTGTGTTCATGCGGACATCACATTCATAACTAGTTTGTCGCCTTCATCGCCGGGCACCAATCGCACCTGTGTCGGCTTGCCGGCCATGCCGGGCGGCAGCGGGTGTTCGCTGGTGCGGTAGACGCCGGCGATCGAGAGCAATTCAGCTTCCAGCGCGAGCGAGAAGATGCGCGCCTCGGTGTTGCCGCGCGCACCGGCCATGGCCTTGCCTCGCAGCGGCGCATAGACGTGGATGTGGCCGTCGGCAATCACCTCGGCGCCGGCGTTGACCATGGCCAGCACCACCAGGTCGCGGCCGCGCGCATAGACCTGCTGGCCGGAACGCAGCGGCTTGTCGACGACCAGCGCGCCCAGGGGCGCGGCAGGGGCAGGGGGAACCGGTTCCGGCGCCAGCAGAACCGGCGCGGGTGGTGCGGCCACCGTGGGCCGCGGCGCCACCAGGTGGGCGTCGGGCACGGGCAGCAAGCCCGCCTGCAGCGCGGCTGCCATCTGCGCGGCGCTGCCGCCTTTCACGGCGATGGGCACCAGCTGGTAGCCGCCCAGCAGGCTGATCAGCGCGGGAAAGTCGATCCCGCCCGCCGAGTCCGGCAACGGTGAGAGGTCGACCAGCAGCGCATCCTGGTCGAAGAAGTCGGGAATATCGCCAAAGCGGGCTTCGAGTTCGCGTGCCAGGGCGACGAGGTCGGTGGACTTGAGCAGCAAGGCCACCAGGGGCAGGTTGGCGCTCTTGATTTCAAAGGTGGCGGGAGTGGTGGCCTGGAGGGCGACGGTCATAGGCGCATGGCGGGAGGAGGCCGGCGTGTCGGCGGCAAAAGAAAAGATGGCCGAGGGTAGCGCGCGATGCGGCATATTCGTGCGCACGCTTTGTCGCACTTGTGAGCGCATGAAACGCTTATCGGCCGCGCGCACGGCCTTGGTGCGCTGTCACCGTCCGTCGCAGAAAGCCGCGCCGGCATTGAATGCATGGGCCCTGCACCCATATGCGGGGCTTATCACTCTGGACTTTTCATGAACTTCCTGCCGCTGGCGCTTGTAACCGCGCTGCTCCATGTTTACATCGGCGCACGCCTTGTGCCGGGGCTTGAAGCCCATCCTCTCGGCCAGTGGCTGCTCATCGGGGGCCTGGCACTCTCGGCCTTGCTGATGCCGCTGGGCCTGATGGCAGGGCGGGTCGCGAAACAACCGCTAGCCGATGTTCTGACCTGGGTGGGCCTGCTGTTCATGGGCTTGTTCTCCTCGATGCTGGTGCTGACGGTGGCGCGCGACGCGGGCCTCGTGCTGCTGTGGCTGGCCGACCTGCTGGCGCCCGGCCGCTTGCCGCTGGCCTGGCTGCGCATCGCCTCGGCCGAAGCCGTGCCCGCGCTGGGCGTGCTGGTCACCGTGCTGGGCTTTTTGAATGCGCGGCGCACCGCGGCCGTGGTCAAGGTCGACGTGCCCATCAAGGGCCTGCCCCCGGCGCTGCAGGGCTTTACCCTGGCCCAGCTCAGCGACATCCACGTCGGGCCGACCATCAAGCAGCAATACCTGCGCCGCATCGTCGACAAGGTCAACGCACTGGACGCCGACGTGGTGGCCATCACCGGCGATCTGGTGGACGGCAAGGTCAGCGAACTCTCGGCCCACACCGCGCCGCTGGCCGATCTGAAGTCGCGCCACGGCACGTTTTTTGTGACCGGCAACCACGAGTACTACTCGGGTGCGCACGCCTGGGTCGACGAGCTGCGCCGCCTGGGCCTGACGGTGCTGCTGAATGAACACGTGGTGATTCGCCCCCCTTCAGATGCAGCCGGCCGCGAAGACGGCAAACCGCTGGTGCTGGCCGGCGTGACGGATTACAGCGCCGGCCACTTCGACCCGGCGCACCGCAGCGACCCCGAAGCGGCCTTGCGCGGCGCGCCGCTGAACGCCGTGCGCGTGCTGCTGGCCCACCAGCCGCGCAGCGCGGCGGCGGCGGCGAAAGCGGGTTTTGATTTGCAGCTGTCGGGCCATACGCATGGCGGGCAGTTCTATCCGTGGAATCTGTTTGTGCGGTTTCAGCAGCCGTTTACTGCCGGCTTGCACAAGTTGCAGAATCTTTGGGTTTATACGAGTCGGGGGACGGGATATTGGGGGCCGCCCAAGCGGTTTGGGGCGCCTTCTGAGATTACTTTTTTGAAATTGGTCGCGGGATAAGACTGGTTTTGCCGGGTCTTGCTCCGGCTTTGCGCGCCCTCGCCCTTTGCATAGGGTAGCTGGCCGGGGGTAGCCCGGCGGCTACTCACTTTTCTTTTGCTTCGCCAAAAGAAAAGTAAGCAAAAGAAAAGGCGACCCTGGTTGCTGCGTCCCTCCGCTTCGCTACGGGCAACCTGCGGTGCTCGGTCCAGACGGGGTCTCGCTAAA
>NZ_JBFUBU010000097.1:0-3947 GCF_056405595.1 Polaromonas sp. P1_G1 | reverse complement strand
TCTGGGTCCCTACGCTTCGCTTCGGGCAACCTGCGGTGCTCGACTACGGCGGGGTCTCGCGCAAACTCGCTTCGCTCAGACAAGCGCGATCCCTGATCCGCCTACGTCTGCGCTCCTCGGCCCAGCCAGGACGGGGCAATCGGGAGCGGAAGCGGGGACAAACACCAAAGAACAAACCAAGACCACAAGGACTCGCCATGGCGAGTCCTTGTTTCTTCTGTATTGGTATTCCTTCCCCACCCCTTGTGGATGCGCCGAGGAGCGCAGGGCCAGACGGATCAGGGATCGCGTTGTTTGAGCCGAAGGCGAGTTTAGCGAGACCCCGCCTGAACCGAGCACCGCAGGTTGCCCGTAGCGAAGCGCAGGGACGCAGCAACCAGGGTCGCCTTTTCTTTTGCTTACTTTTCTTTTGGCGAAGCAAAAGAAAAGTGAGTAGCCGCCGGGCTACCCCCGGCCAGCAATTCTCAGCAGAGGGCGAGGGCGCGCAAGCCGGCGCGAGACCCGGCCTATTGATCGACCTTGACCCGGTAAGTCACCACCAGCTGCCCCCCAGACGCCAGCGACCCGGTAAACGTCCACTTCAACGCCCCTTGCGCATTGACCGCCGGCTGCGTCGTCACCGTGCAGCCCGTGATGCCGGTGGGCAGCGAGCCCGGGCAGGCCGCGGAGACAAATCCTGTGAAGGCCGCGGTGGAATCGTTCACGAACAGCGTGGACAGCGGCTGCGTGCCGTTGTTGGTCGCCGTCAGCGTGTACTGCAGCGTGTCGCCGGGGTTGGCGTTCACGCTGGTGGCCGCGGGAATGGCCTGGGTGATGTTGCTCACCAGCTTGGACAGCGACAGGTCGCCGGCCTGGCCCACCGTGGTGATGTCGGTGGCGACCAGCGTGCTGACGGCCAGCGCCGGGGCCGAGTTGGTGTAAGTGAAGGCGGCGCTCAGCGTGATGCTGTTCTGCGCGCCCTGGCCGGCGCCCGCGGGCACAAACTGTTTGATGATCAGGCAGACGGTCTGCCCTGCGGTGACGGTGATGGCCGTCGTGACCTGCGTCTCACTGGCCTCCAGCGCGGCGTTGCAGTTGCTGTCCTGGTAGAGCACCTGGTTCCAGACCGGGCTGGCCGGCGTGGCGGTGTTGGCCATCGAGAACGTGACCGACCCGCCGGTGCCCGCTTTATAGGTGTGGGCGTAGAACACCACGGTGCCGGGCTGCGCCGTCTGGGCGCCGTTGGGGCTCAGGGTATTGGGCGCCACCATGCCGAAGCTGATGCCGGTGCGGGCCAGGCCGGAGCCGGCGGTGTAGCTCACGCTGGGGCGGGTGTAAGTGCCGCCGGTGGTGCCGGCCGAGCCGCCAGTGGCGGTGTAGCCGGCCGGCAGCACGGGCGTGAGGACCACGGTGCCGCTCGTGGCGCCGGGAATCCACAAAATGAAACTGCCGTCGCTGGCCGTGGGTTCGCTGTCCACCGTGGTCGCGCCCTGCATGGCGTTGACGGCGACGCCGGCCAGGCCCGGCTCGGTGCCGGCCTTCACGCCGTTGTTGGCGGTGCCGCCGCCGGCGCCGTTGTCGGCGAACACATTGCCGCTGAGCGTGCTGCCGTTGTACAGGCCGAAGTTCTGCGGCGAGGGTGGCGCGGCGCCTACCGCAAGCTGGATCACACCATTCGGGTTCTGCGTGCCGATCCAGCCGGCCGGGTAGGCGGCCGTGATGTCGCTCAGGGTGCTGTTGCCATCCAGGATCAGGCAGTAGCTGCCTTCCGCCACGCTGGGCAGGCTGTAGGCGCCGGTGGTGAGGTTGACCGACGCGGCCGCAGTGGCCGGGCCCGTGCACACGCTAGCTGACAGCGGCACCAGTTTGACCCACAGGGCGCTGGCCCCGCCTATGCCGGCTTCACCCGCGTCCAGGTTGCTGTTGTGGTTCGGGTCGCTGTACACGTTGCCGGCAACCAGCCGGCCCGCCGTGCTGCTCACAGGCGCCGCGCAGCCTGCGCTCGGGGCATTGGCCGCGGTGCAGGTGGTGGGGACCGGAGGCGCTGTGCCGCCGGTGGGATCCACCGATGCGTAGTTGGTCACCGCGGCATTGCTGGTTGACGTGACCGTGATGACCACGGCCGCCGTTCCGCCGCCGGCGGCGATGTTGCCGCTGTAGTTGCAGGTCACCAGCGTGCCGCCGCCGCTGGGCGCCGTGGAGCAGGTCCAGCCCGTGCCCACGCCGCTCACGTAGCTCAGGGTGGAGGGCAACTGGTCCAGGACACGCGCCGTTGTGCTGGCGGCCGTGCCGCTATTGGTCACCGTGAGTGTGTAGGCGCTGTTGCTGAGAACCTGCAGTGCGGGGCTGGGGGCCGACTTGACCAGGCCCAGGATGATGCTGGTCGGCGTACTCGTCACCGGCGCGGCGCAACCGGCACTGGGGGTGTTCGCGGCGGTACAGGTGGTGGACGTGGGCGGAGCCGTGCCACCCGTCGGGTCTATCGATGCGAAATTGGTCACGCTGGCCGTGCTGGTCGGCGTGACCGTGATGACCACGGCCGCCGTTCCGCCGCCGGCGGCGAGGGTTCCGCTGAAGTTGCAGGTCACCAATCCACCGGCCGCCGAACAAGTCCAGCCGGTGCCCACGCCGCTGACATAGGTCAGGTTGGCGGGCAACTGGTCGGTGATGCGGGCCGTGGTGCTGGCGGCAGTCCCGCTATTCGTCGCCGTCAGCGTGTACGCGCTGTTGAAGCCGACCTGCAGCGCGGGACTGGGCGCGGATTTGACAAGGCCCAGCGTGACAATGGTCGGCGTGCTCGTGACCGGGGCGGCGCAACCCACTGTCGGGGTATTGGCCGCGGTACAGGTGGTGGGCGTCGGTGTGTTGGTGCCGCCCGTCCGGTCCGTCGCCGCATAGTTGGTCACGCTGGCCGTGCTGGTGGGTGTGACCGTGATGACGACGGCGGCCGTCCCGCCACCGGTGGCGATGGAGCCGGTGTAGTCGCAGGTCACCAGCGTGCCGCCGCCGCTAGGCGCCGTGGAGCAGGTCCAGCCCGTGCCCACGCCACTGACATAAGTCAGATTGGCGGGTAACTGGTCGGTGATGCGGGCCGTGGTGCTCGCCGTCGTGCCGGTGTTGGTGAGCGTGAGGGTGTAGGCGCTGTTGCTGCCGACTTTCAAGGCCGGGCTGGGCGCCGACTTGACCAAGTTCAGGATCGCATTGGTGGGAATGTTGGTCACCGGCGTGGCGCAACCCACGGGCGTGTTGTTTCCGGTGCAGGTGGACGGCGCAGGCTGGGTGGCATTGCCCACGGAGCCTACCGAGGCGCGGTTGGTCACGCTAACGGTCGACGTCGGCCTCACCGTGATGTTCAACGTGGCCGTGGTGGTCGCGGTGCTGCTGCTGTAGGTACAGGCCACCAGGGTTCCGGTGCCGCCGGTCGCTGTCGGGCAAGTCCAGCCGGTGCCGGACCAGCCGACATAGGTCAGGTTGGCCGGCAACTGGTCCCCTACCGTGGCGGTGAAAAACGGCGTCGAGGTGGAGGCCGTCACCGTCAGCGTGTACACGCTGTCCCTGCTCACGGCCAGTGCCGGGCTGGGCTGGGATTTGGTGATCAGCCGTGTCGGATTGAGCGGCGTGATGGTGACAGTGCCGTTGCTGCCGTTATTTCCGCTGGCCGGCGCCGTGCCGGTGACGGAAGCACCGCCGGCGGCACCCGCCGCGGTCACGCTCAAACCCGTCACCACGGAGGTGTCGCTGCATGAACTGCCGCCTGTGGCCTGCTGGGTGTTGTTGGTGCCGCTGCTGTCGACCAGCTCCGCGCCGCCCGCACCGCCGGGGCAGCCGCCGCCGCCGCCACCACCACCCGAACCGTCGCCGACGCGCGTGGTGCCCGCGACGCCCGCGGAACCCGGCAGCGCCCCTATGGGCGTGATCGGCGCGGCCAGGCCGGCGCGGCCCAGCACGTCCAGGGCGCCACCCTGCCC
>NZ_JBFUBU010000096.1:0-4250 GCF_056405595.1 Polaromonas sp. P1_G1 | reverse complement strand
CCTGGCTGGGCCGAGGAGCGCAGAGACAAGCGGATCAGGGCCGGCGTTGTCTGAGCGAAGCGAGTTTAGCCGGACCCCGCTTGGCTCGAGCACCGCAGGTTGCCCGTAGCGAAGCGTAGGGACCCAGACTGCGGGTCGCCTTTTCTTTGCTTACTTTCTTTTGGCGAAGCAAAAGAAAGTGAGTTGCTGCCGGCAACCCCGGCCAGCAGAACTCAGCAGCAAGCGCACAGGCCGGAGCAAGATCCGGCACAGACAAACTAGCGAATCCCATCCCCCTTGAACATCGCCTTAATTCCTCTCACAGCCTGCCGAATCCGAGCCTCATTCTCAATCAAAGCAAACCGAACATAATCATCGCCGTGATCGCCAAAGCCAATCCCAGGCGACACACAAACCTTGGCCTTGTCCAGCAACTGCTTGGCAAACTCCAGCGAGCCGAGCTTGCGGTAGGCCTCCGGAATCCGCGCCCAGATGTACATCGAGGCTTTGGGGCAATCCACTGGCCAGCCGGCTTCGATCAATCCCTTGTAGAGCACGTCACGCCTGGCCTGGTACTGTGCGGCGATGTCTTTCACGCATTGCTGGTCGCCTTCCAGCGCGGCGATGGCGGCCACCTGCAGCGGGGTGAAGGTGCCGTAGTCGTGGTAGCTCTTGATGCGTGCCAGGGCCGCGACCAGGTCGGGGTTGCCGACCATGAAGCCCACGCGCCAGCCGGCCATGTTGTAGCTCTTGGACAGCGTGAAGAACTCCACCGCGATGTCCTTGGCGCCCGGCACCTGCATGATGGACGGCGCTTTCCAGCCATCGAACACGATGTCGGCATAAGCCAAATCGTGCACCACAAAGATGTCGTGCTTGCGCGCCAGCGCGATGACCTTCTCGAAAAACTCCAGCTCAACGCACTGCGCCGTCGGGTTCGAGGGGAAACCCAGCACCATCATCTTGGGCTTGGGGTAGCTGCCGCGTATGGCTTTTTCCAGCTCGGCGAAAAAATCCGTGTCCGGCGTCAGCGGCACCGAGCGAATGTCGGCGCCCGCGATCACCGCGCCGTAGATGTGGATGGGATAGCTCGGGTCCGGCACCAGCACGGTGTCGCCGCGGTCCAGCGTGGCCAGCATCAAATGGGCCAGGCCTTCCTTGGAGCCTATGGTCACGATGGCCTCGCTGTCCGGGTCTATCGCCACCTGGTAGCGGCTCTGGTACCAGTGCGCGATGGCGCGCCGCAAGCGTGGAATGCCCTTGCTGGCCGAATAGCCGTGGGTGTCGGGGCGCTGGGCCACCTCCACGAGTTTGGACACGATGTGCGCCGGTGTGGCGCCGTCGGGGTTGCCCATGCTCATGTCGATGATGTCCTCGCCGCGCCGGCGCGCCGCGAGTTTCAGCTCGGCCGTGATGTTGAAGACGTAAGGGGGAAGGCGGTCAATGCGCGCGAATCGGCGCTTGCCTGGAGAAGCAGACATAGAAGGAGACTTTCACGTGAGCGCCCGGAACCGTCCGAGCGACGTGGCCGGCAATGGGGCCGGCCCGAAAACATCCTAACCGAAAAGCCGCTTAAAAAATCCTGGGTGTTGTTGCGCCGCCATGCATTTACTCCCTCTCCCTCTGGGAGAGGGAGTAAGAAAGAGGCGGCGCGTTGCAGTCGTATGCCTTGGATTTACTCCTTCCCCCGCTGGGGGAAGGTTGGGATGGGGGCCGGCGGCGCTTGAAGCTTCACTGCATGTTTGAAGGCCGCCGGCCCTCACTCCTGCCCTCTCCCAGGGGGAGGAGAGGGAGTAAAGAAAATCCGCAACCGGGCAAGCGCGAACTCAAGCGCCAACACCCCCAAAAATCCACAGGCATAAGCCAGCACGTCCATCCAGTCGGCCACCGAACCCAGCACAATCCTCAGCACCCGGTTCTCAACGTGCCAGCCGTTCACCGCCGCAACATACTGGGCAAGCTCGACCCCGCAGCCCACCCCAAACGCGGCCAGCGCCAGGCCGGCGGTGTTGGCCTTGATCACTGTCTTGAACAGGAAGTACACCCACACCACCGCCAGCACGTCACCGACAAAGCCCCGCAGCCAGGGGTGGTGCGACCACACGGTCGCGATCAGAAACTCAACGATGAAAATGAAGACGGCCCACAGCGCCGCCTCGCGGTCAAAACGCAGCTTCATGCAGGGGCCCCCGCGTCAGTCCGGCACATGGATGCGCGCCTTCACATGCTTGAGGTTGGCCACGATGGTGAAGGTCATCACCACCAGCAGCGACCAGGAACTCCATTTGCCCACATGCACGATGGACCAGGCGCCGAGCTGGTTCGGGTAATGCCAGAGGCTGAAGAAGGTGCTGATGTTCTCCGCTACCCAGATAAAAAACCCGATCAGCAAAAATCCCAGCAGCAGGGGCATGCTGCGGTCCCGGTCATAGGGCCGGAAGATCACCGAAGACCTCGCGTACAAACCGGCCAGGCAAGCCGCGATATACCAGCGGTAGTCGCCCCAGAAATGGTGGGTGAAAAAATTGGCGTACACCAGCAACGCGATCACCACGGCCATCCAGTGAGGCGGGTGATGCCGGATCCGGAGGTCGAACAGGCGCCATGCCTGGATGATGTAGCTGCCCACCGCCGCATACATAAAGCCCGAAAACAGCGGCACGCCGAACAGCTTGGTATAGGCAAAGTCCGGGTAGCTCCAGGACTGGATGGATCCCGAAGTCTTGAAGACCTCCAGCGCAAACCCCACCACGTGAAAGAGGCAGATGGCTTTCAGCTCGTCCAGCGTTTCCAGCCTGGCCAGCACCATCCAGCCCTGGATCAGCAGCGCGATCACCAGCAGCAGGTCGTAGCGCGGAATACCCGCCACACCGGCGCGCGGCACCAGGAACACCGCCGCAAAAAACAGCCCGGCAAACAGGCAGGCCCTCGCCTCCTTGAGGCCGAAGCAGCCGAACTCCACCAGAAAGCGGCGAACTCCCGACAGCCCCGCATGCGATTTCTCCCGGATCAGCCAGTTGTCCAAGGCCAGCAAAGCCATCGGCGTCTACCTTTTTATTGATTGTTGTTGCCGGCCTGTTGTGCCGCCTTGCCGTGCACCGGCATTGACACCCTCTCCCTCTGGGAGAGGGTGGGGGTGAGGGCCGCAGCTTGTGCAAGGAACAGTAGTCTATCGCCTGCCGTCGGGCCCTCACCCTAACCCTCTCCCAGGGGGAGAGGGAAAAAGAACAACTAGATCGCCACCAGCTGCCGCACGCCGTTGGTTTCCATGTCCTTGCCCTGCCCGCGCGCGATGAACTCGCCGCGCTCCATCACCAGGTAGTCGTCGGCCAGCTCCTGCGCGAAGTCGTAGTACTGCTCCACCAGCAGGATGGCCATGTCACCCCGGTCCGCCAGCATGCGGATCACGCGGCCTATGTCCTTGATGATGCTGGGCTGTATGCCCTCGGTCGGCTCGTCGAGGATCAGCAGCTTGGGCTTGGCCGCCAGCGCGCGTGCAATGGCCAGCTGCTGCTGCTGCCCGCCCGACAGGTCGCCGCCGCGGCGGTTCAGCATCTGCTTGAGCACCGGGAACAGTTCATAGAGTTCGGCCGGGATGGGGGTGGACGCGCTCTTGTAGGCCAGGCCCATGCGGAGGTTCTCTTCTACCGTTAGTCTCGCGAAGATTTCTCTTCCTTGGGGGACGAAGCCAATCCCTGCCCTTGCTCGTTCGTAGGGAGTGCTGGCTTGGATTTGTTTGCCGTCGAAGTCGATTGTTCCGGTTTTGATCGGAACGAGGCCCATTAAGGATTTCAGGAGCGTTGTTTTGCCTACGCCGTTGCGGCCCAGGAGTACTGTTACCTTGCCGAGGTGGGCGTCGAGGCTCACGTCTCTGAGGATGTGGGAGCCGCCGTAGTATTGGTTGATGTTTTTTACTTGGAGCATATGGAATCTCCGAGGATAAGTAGGCCGGTTCTTGCTCCGGCTTGTGCGCTCATTGATGAGTGTTGCTGGCCGGGAATGGCCCGGCGGCCAGTAACTTTCTTTTGCTTCGCCAAAAGAAAGTCACCAAAGAAAAGGCGACCCGCAGTCTGGGTCCCTACGCTTCGCTTCGGGCAACCTGCGGTGCTCGAGCCAAGCGGGGTCTCGCTAAACTCGCTTCGCTCAGACAACGCGATCCCTGATCCGCTTGTCTCTGCGCTCCTCGGCCCAGCCAGGACGGGGCAAGCGGGATCGGAAGCGGGAACCAATACAAAAAGGACACGCCATGGCGTGTCCTTTTTGTTTTCCGT